>JAIRTH010000017.1 GCA_031255005.1 Puniceicoccales bacterium
CCTTTAAACCCCGCTAATATACTCATAAATTCACACTTATTAACATATTCACAGCCCCTACTACTACTACTACTAATAGATTAATAGTATTAGTAGTAGTAACCATACACCAGAAATGGATCAAAATTCGCCATATATAAATCTGTTGAAAAAGCAATAGCATATATCGATTTATTTTATTTTCTTTATTTTTCTTTATATATATTTTTCAAAGGTATAATCACTACAAGTAAATGGTCGGTTTGGTTTTCACCATATTGGTTACTCTATTGATATCCGGAATATGTTCCATACTTGAAGCTGTGATATTTAGCACGGATCAAGTTGAAATAGAATCCTTTAAGAAAAAATACGCCAGAATAGGTAGATGGCTAGAGGAAAGCAAGGACAACATCGAGGAGACAAGTTCTGCCATCCTGATACTCAATACCGTGGCCAATACTTTTGGTGCAGTGGTGGCCGGAGGTATGGCTTCGAGAATATTTGGCGAGGATAAGCTATGGATATTTTCCATAGCCATGACAGTCATTCTGTTGACTGTTTCTGAGATTTTACCGAAAAACATTGGCATAGCCTATCGCAGAAGGTTACATAAAATAGTGGTATATCCATTAAAATTCATACTATTTATCATGTATCCATTTTCAAAAATGTGCCGATGGTTGGTTCGCATATTGATACCCCAGAGAAAAATGACAAGCTACTCCGAGCGCGATATCCTTTTGATGACCGAAAAAGGTGTCCGCGACGGCATGCTTACCAAGATAGAAAGCCGCATGATTGCTAATGTAATCAATATGGATAACACCAAGGTTATCGATATTATGACGCCGCAGGGGCATCTCACTTCCTATAACCAGAACAAGACCATCCGTGAAATTTTTTCGATCAGCAAGGACATTCCGGTGGGCAGATTGCCGGTTTACTCGGAATATCCTGAAAACTTAGTTGGTGTGGTGTTGCGGCTGAACATATTGAAAGCTTTGGCCAATGGCGAGACTTCTGCTCAGCTAAGAGAGCTGATGGAGGTGCCAAAGATCATTGATGGAGAAAGTCTTGTTGATGTGGCCCTCCATGAATTTATCACCGAGGCCTGCCAACTTGCCTTCGTGAAAAAAGATGATAAAGTTGTTGGCATTCTCACTTTGGATGATATTTTTGAGCATATAATTGGCATAGAGATTGCTGAAAATGATGATGTGGAGGTAAGGAAGAGTGTTAAAAATGTGGCCAAAAGGAAATTGAAGTTCCAGAGGCGGCGCAAATGAAACTGAGGGATTTGGTTCGAGACAGGGCCCTAGAATCTTTTAATGGGGCCAAGAATCTATTTTCGGCTCCGGGTGATGGTCATGACTCACACGAAGTGGATCAGGTTGTTTGTGGCGCAAATACGCTGTTTGCGGATCTAGAGACTTTGGCCACGGTGAAACCCAGTGACCAGGCTAAAAATTTTGAACCAGAGATGGCTTGGCAGAGAGATGCCACAGAAAGTGATTTTAAAAAATCCGAGGCAGGCGGGTCATTGAAAATTGGGATGGAAAAGAAGGTACAGATTTTTCGCAAAATTTCTATCCTGTTGGCCTCAGGTACAGATCTCAGATCTTCGCTTTCGTTGATGATTGGCCAAGAATCTAAAAATAGACCGATTCGTATTTTTCTCAGAAATCTATTGCTGAAAATAGAATCAGGCAGTTCATTGTCCGAAGCAATGATGGCGTCCAAGGCTAAATTTCACAGAGCCGAGATTGCAATGCTGAAGGCCGGAGAGTCCATAGGTGCACTGGCCGAAACCATGGAGCGGATGGCGAATTTGATGGATAAAAAGGTCCGGGTAAAGAAAAAAATACTGTCGGCCATGCTCTATCCAGCAACAGTAATGCTGGTCGCCTCGGTGGTGGTGATTGTGCTAACCAGTTTCGTCATTCCAAAATTTGAAAAAATTATAGAGGATCAGATTGGTCCCAGAGCTATGCCCACGTTGACCAGTATTATCATCGGTACCAGTCGATGGATTTCTTTCCGATGGAAGGAGATTTTTATGGCTTTAGTCCTAGCAATTATCCTTATTTTTTCGCTGAAGCGCCTGGAATTCATAAAAAAAACTTTTTACGGATTTTTTCTAAAAATTCCATTGATTGGCAGCACTATGATTTGTTGGAATATCCTGGTATTCACAAGGACATTTGGAGATCTATTGATCTGTGGATTGGCCGTGGTGGAAGCCATGAAATTATCCAGTGCTGGCATGGGAAATTTTCTTATGCAGGAGCAACTGGATCTGGCTGTGAAAGATGTACAACAAGGCATGGGTTTGGCTGATTCAATCCGGCGGAGGAAAATTTTTCCACCTTTGATTGAAGGTCTGATAAAAGTTGGCGAAGAATCGGGAAAATTGGGAGAAATGATGAACCGAGTGGCGGATAATTGTGAAGATGAGATTGATGAAACCATAACTAGGCTATCTTCGATTTTAGAACCGGTCCTCGTCATAGTATTAGCATTATTTGTGGGCACAATCATCATAGGATTATTCATGCCGTTGGTCTCTTTGATCCATGGAATTCTTCCATAAAAATATTTTTATTCGCATCGTTTTGACATTTGACAATTTTTACACATAATCAATGCAAGTAATCATGTACACGTTTGATAAATTTGTAAAATTTTTGGCAGTATTTTTCTGTTGTACGCTTTGTAATCATCAGATTCAGGCCGTAGAAATAACAAAACAAGCAGAAGATGAATTTACTGAGTATCTAGAATATCGCGGATTTGATTATAGCGTGATTTATGTAATTATGCTCATAGCACGTAACTTAGACGCAAAACCAAAAAGTGTGGTCGACATTTTGCCTAAAGGGATTATTAATTCCAACGAAAATCTTGAAAAGATTGTAGGTGCACTAGAAAGAAAGCAGCAGGATATCCGATGTGCCATCTGTAAATTATTTGGACTAAAGGAGGGCGATAATAATAACAAAAATGTTAATATGGCCTGTGGTCAGGTGAAGCGCATAAAGAAAAGATTAGCGAATTTACTTGCGTCAAAAAGATGACCCAAGGCAGTAAAAATAATTAAAAATAGATGAGATATGGAAAAGGGTATATTAACACTGTCGAGTGCATTGGGTGCAATTTCTTTGGTTTTGACATCGATGGATGTCAGTTATGCCGGTCTACCTACAAAAAGTGACCTGGATAGAGGCAGTGCATTGTATTCTGGGTTATTTAGCTGCGAGCAAATTGATAGACTCAGCAAGGCCAGCAGAGATAGTTATGCCAAATATCATATCTATGGATTGATTAGTAACGTAGCCAGACTGGAGAGTGTTGGTCGATATACCAGTACGGATGCTGGTAGTCCTCCGACGATGATCAAGGACGATGACCTGAAGTTGCTCATAGCAGGCTCTGACAAGACCGATGCCATAAATCCAGAAATACATGGTCAAATATTATTTGATGAAAATATCTGCGACTATGGTATGATTAGGAAATTGTTGAAGATATTTAAACACAAGATCTTTGATGTAGATAAATTCACGGTGGAGCTGGCCAGAGTAGAGGTACTGACCAATCCTAGAAAAAATGGCCCATATTGTAACCTTAATTATGTGCTTAGTGCCATGTATAGCGGCAACGATGGCACAGCCATTAAAACGAGCAGCAATGATCCCGATGTGTTGCAACTATGCTTTCTAAAATTGCTGTTCGAATTGACCTGGGATTGGTCCGAAGATGGACGTGCTGATCTAACAGATTCTGATATAGCGTGGTTTACGGCCGCGAATGGAGTCATTGATAGAGCCAATGAGGCCATGGAGAAAATCAAAGAGGATTATTTTAAAAAAGTCAAAGATGCCTTCAAAGGTTTCTTTCAACTGGCTAAAAATCTGTACGCCATTGAATCTTGGTTGGCTGAAAAAATTGAAACCCTGACAAGTGAGTCAGTGAAAACTAAGATGGACAGCTTCACGAATGCCTGTAAATTACTTTTGGACAAGCTCTACGGTGATCTGGAAATCTTTGCCAAAGAAGATCAGGATGCCGCCAACGAAGATATTTTATTGGCCGAGAGCGATATTCCTTTTACAAAGATACTTGGAAAGGTCAGCGTCCAAGCTATGGCTTCAACCACTGGTCTATTGAGAAGATATGTGGATGTGGCAAAGGCAGCCGAAGATCTGGCCGATGAGCTAGGAAAAGCTGACGACATCATTAACCCAGACGGAGACAAAACCAAGGCAACGGTGGCTCTGCTTTTGGGGATTAGAACCACCATGGAAGGGATTATAAAAGCTGCCGGAGCAAGTAATATTACCGATCTTGGCAATATTTTTAATGGCAAGCGGTTTGCTAAGTATATCGTTGTCGAAGCCACTTTTCCTGGGTTTTGCGAGAGGATGGTCAACTTTGGGAATGATCTTTTGGCCAATGCCGGTGATGGATTCAAGAGTGTACATGGCGATATCACCAATGGCAAAGCTATAACCAAAAATAACCTGCAGCTTCAGGAAGCTTTTGATGTAAAAATGGAATCGAATACCATGGCTCAGGAAGATGTTGAGCCCATTGAAGAAATTTCGAAGCCAGTACAATCTGGGTCATCATTGTATGACGTTGCCAAATCAGATAATCGGAACACTTATAGTCCGCCGCAAAAATCTAGGCCAGAGGTTTATGGTCCGACCATACTAATTCATCGACCGGAGCCAGATATAATTGAAAGGCCGATTAAGGATGTTTCAAAACCTATTACGACGACTCCATTGCCAAATAGAAATGAAAAACAGACGAAGGAGTTGCAGCCACCGGGTGAGTCTCCTAATGCTCATTTGGAAGAAGGGCAGAAGCCAGTGAAAGAGTCCTGGTGGACAATGATAAAGAAAAAACTTATGTCTTGGCTAAAGAAAAAATAAGTAGATTTGGGGAAGGGAATTTTCAATTAATTTCATAGAAATAGTTTCAATTAGTAACAATAAAAATGTAAAAAGGAGAAGATATGAGAAAAAAAATATTAGTTATGTTAGGGGTTGTTTTTTCAGCCCTGGTATCGATGGGTATTGGCCATGCTGAAAATAACCATGCTGAAAATAAACCAAATGAAAAGGACTGGAATCGAGGTATGGCGGTACGTGAGCATTTCGTTGGAAATCCGGTATTTAATAATAGTGATAATAGTGATAATAGTGATAATAAAGAAGCTGTAGGCGAAGACGGTGAAGGCGCTAGCAATGTCTCTATCAAGAATAGTGATGTGTCTATTGCTGAGATGAACATCTATAATCTGATCTCTGATATCGTCAGGTTTAAGAGCATAGGTATATATAGTGGTGGCAATCCAACACAGATTGATGATAGTAGTGATGATGGTAAACTGAAGACGCTAATCTCCAATAAAGAGGATTCAAAGGTAATTGGTATAAGTTGGCTGAATGATGGCACAATGGATCAGGTCCTGGCAATGAATTGGCTGCTTGATAATTGGGTTAAGTTATGGACAGATGAAGGGCTTGTTAAGAATGTAGATATACTTCATGCCGAGGTCCTACGTAGTGCATCTGAAAATGGAGAAGTGTGTAGTTTTGGTGACATATTTAAAGACCATGGTGAGGGAGGTATAGGTGTAAATGCAGCTGCTGATAAAAATGATAAGCAAGGAGTGTCCTTGCGCATAGTGAAACTGCTATTCGAGCTCACCTGGCAATGGGGAGATGGAGCCCGTGGAAGTTTAAACAATGATAATAGTAATTGGTTTTTTGAAGATAATAGCGGTGTCGTGGCCAAGGTCAATGGCGTGCTGAAAAAGATCCAGGATGAATACTTAAAAAAAATATCAACTGCCCTTGGTAATTTTACGGCATTGACCAATGCTATAAATGTAGCTGTAAACAATTTCAAAACTGAGCTTGAAAAGAAGAAAGCTGAGCTTAAAGAGAAGAAAGATAAAGATGAAAATGAAAATGAAAATGCGGAAAAGCTTGAGGAAGTAATTAATTTGGTAGAGTCCTTAGTAAATGCGTGCAGTGGTCTCAAAGAGCTCAACGAAAACAAGAAGATTTCAACACTATTTAGCAAGGATGGCCTAAGTAGTATCGTTAAAAAATGCAAAGCTGTTAAAGGGGCAGCTGAAATTTTGAACGAAAAAACTGGAGATATACCCCAACAATATGGTGAGGATACACAAAAAATAACGGATGCAATTGAAAAAATTAAAAGCGTGATGGAAAAGATCTTAGAGAAAGAGGGTATCGTCGATAACGCTGGCGAAAATGTTGAAAAGTATATCACTAGTGGTTCCTTTGATGGTATCTGTGATGCACTTGGTGATGCTAGAAAATTGACCGATGACTTGGTAATAAGTGAAACCAGCGATACGAAAAATAGTGAAAATTCATCGAAAAACACTACCGCGCTGCAGACTGACACAGTTTCGACCCAGCATATCACGGGTGAGGCCTCGGAGCTTGTCAAAGTTGCGGAGTCTACTGGCACGAATCCTGCCGCGGCTGGGAATACTATCAAGGTTCCGTCGCAGGTGTCGCCGACGACGATGAACGAACATCTTAAGACTGAGATTGAAGAAGAAAAGGCTGAAGTGGATGAAGAGGGTAAACCCAACGGTACTATATCGATTGCCAGTAAGATTGAGCTGCATGATGCATCAATAAAAGATCCGAATAAGGTGACCGAGGATACGGATGAGAAGACCAAGAATACGAATAATGAGACCGTGGATTCGCCGAATGAGGAGTCCGATAATACGACCATGAATAATATCGAGAATGCGAATCAGTCGGTGTCGATGAGCAGTCAATTCCCGCCGAATGTGACGTCGTCGCAGCCGACACCTAACAGTGTAATCAATCTAAATTCTAATCCAGTGGCGACAAAAGTCCCGCACGAATGGAATCCTGATCAACATCTGCTACAGAATAATTCATCCGGCACGGGAAATAACAGCAGAACCAATTCGTCCAGCGCTAAACGAGATTCGGCCAAAGCCGGAAATAATGAAAGTGGGCAAAGGTACAATCAAGGCAGAAAAAACTATAATAATAAAGGAAATAGACAGAAAGGTCAAACCAAGAGAAAAAGATATATATTACTGCGATAGTAATGTAATATACTCGAATGGAAATAATTTTATCTTCAGATAATAAAGTATTAATAAAAATAATCTTTAATCATAATAACAATCTCGAAATCAATAAAGTTTTTGCTGTGGAGGCTGCATCCATGATAGACATCTAGTTGCGGACTTCGTCATCGGCAAAGGGTTTAAAATTAAATAGAAAATCATCGGCTTCATTATTGACAAAGAGTTCGGCTAAAAGTTTGCCATGGAAATTACCAGCAACATTTGGCTAGCTCGGAGGTAATGAAGTCGATAATTTTTTAGATGACGATGGAATGGACAAAACCAATGGCAATAATATGGTAAAATGTCATTGAGTGTTGAATGGTGTGGATCTATAATTTTAGAACATATTTGATGAGAAAATGATGTTTAAAAAAGTATGATGACAAAACAAAAAAAATAATTACTATGCCGAGAGCCCGAGGGATGCTATGGAAACTGTTGTAAAGGTTACTAATTTTTCTAAAAAAAAACAAAAATATGTAAAATTATTACCGAAAAAATTTTTAATAATTCATCAAGCTTTAAATAACGACAATAATGATTTATTCACTGGCAATGGCTGTTTCGCTGATCAGCGTCGGTCGAATGGCCATTTGAATTCTATGTCAAGCAATGCGGTTAGCCAGATAGATAGAGCCTATATAGCTGTTCAATCCACGGCAGTGGAAATCTGTGTGAATCGCATTCAGATCAATATTTCGCACAAAACAAATTGTCCGACACTGGACACGACTCAGCTGGCGTTGAAATGGTAGCAAAGGCACGATTAGGATGAAAAAACTATAATAATAGAGAAAATAAATAGAAAAGCCAAGTCAAGAAAAAGGTATAGATTACTATGCTAATGAAATATGCTAAGGGGATAATTTTAATTTGAGATAATAAAAGTTAATGAAATGGAGATATGGAAGGAATAAAAAGAAATATACTAATCGTATTAGAGGTTATTTTATCGATTTTTTCGATGGCCACCATCAGTGGCTATGATATCCAAGCCGTAAAACATGAATGCGAGAGAGGGTATTCTTTTAAAAAAATTTACTGCGAGAAACCAATATATAAGGACAGTGGCAGTAATTCCGTAAGTGCCTCTGAGCGTGATTGTTACAATATGATCATCGAAATCGCCCAATTGAAAAATCTGAGAAGTGCAGAGCCTTCCAAGGATGATGTGAAAGAGCTGTTTAACCGGTGGTGGGAATCTGGTGGACCCTGGGCCGGAATCATGAGGATATTTTCGACGAAGATATTTCCCTTAGATATGGATGCGTTCACGGTGGATATGGCCAAAGCCGATCCTAAAAATGTGACCGGAGCGGGTAGCAATGATGACGAAGGTCTCCAATTGCGATTGCTGAAGCTGCTGTTCGAATGTACCTATGAAAAGAAGCTATTCAGCTTTGGCTTTTGGAAAGAAAAAGACCTGGAATGGTTTAAAGGAGAGGGCAAAGTCGTCGCCAATGCCAACGAAGTGCTGCAAAGTATTAATGAACAATACCTTGAAAAAATCAACGGAGCCTTTGGTGTGTTCCAGGTCATGGTCTGGAGTTTGAAAAATATTTGCGATGGATTGATGTATACCGTGAACGCTGTGTCGAAGGATTTGCCCGAAGTCCAAGGACAGATGAAAGATTTAAATGATGCCCTGGAAAAATCTCTACAGCTCTGCAACCAGCTGGTTAAATTCACCGATCCAGCTAAGCGTAACGAAGATGAAAAATTGAACGTGGTGCTTGGCATGGGTAGCAGACCATTGCAAAACTATGCAGATATGTTCAACGCCATCAGTAATTTGATGAGTGCCATCAAAAGCAGCAAGATAATTTACAGCGATGCCAATGAAACCAAGGCGACATTGGTACTGCTTCGAGGAATATGGAATACCATCGGTGGTCTTAAAAATGCAGCAGGTTGTGGTGGTGATAACTGGAATGGAGCCTTCGGAGGGAAGACGGTCGCTCAGCAAATCATTGGTGAGAAGACGTTTACGGAATTCTGCGAAGTTCTTGCGAACTTTGGCGAAAATCTCCAGAAAAGTGCCGGCGAAGCC
>JAIRTH010000018.1 GCA_031255005.1 Puniceicoccales bacterium
GCCAGGCTTTGGGAATATGATAATAAAAATCTAATCACATATTTTATAGAATTTGATAAATATTTTAAGCGCGATGGCATATATTCTGGATGCTATGGCAATCACTATGATAATCCAGAACGCTTTGCATTTCTATGTCGTTCGGCACTGGACCTGTGTTATTTCAAGCATTGGTTTCCGGACATAATTCATTGTCATGATTGGACCACGGGATTAATCCCAGTTCATCTATGCACCACCGAACGAGATCGACCTCTTGGCCACAGTGGCAGCGTTTTCACCATACATAATATACAACACCATGGCCTTGCTTCCAAAAATATCTTAGAATTTTCTGGCATTCCCGATCACGTATTTCGGCCCGACGGAGTGGAAGCCATTGGCATGGTCAATATGATGAAAGCCGGTATATATTTTTCTAAAAAATTGACCACAGTGAGTCATTGTTACTCAAAAGAAATACAAACGCCAGCCTTTGGTTTTGGCCTGGATAATGTTTTAAAATTTAAGGCCGGCGATTTAATCGGCATTTGCAACGGCATCGATATCTCCACTTGGAATCCTGCAACGGATAAATTGATACCAGCCAGCTATTCATCCGAAAATCTTGCTGGTAAATCCATCTGCAAAAGGGAATTACAAAAAACGTTTGGCCTAGAACCAAAGGATGAAGTTCCGATATTTGGCATAGTATCCAGATTGGCTGAACAAAAGGGCCTAGATGTGCTTGAATATATTATTCCTCAGGTAATTAATCACATGAATGCGCAATTCATCATTCTTGGCAATGGCGAATTTTACTTGGAATCCAGGTTTAGTGAGCTAGCTTCCATCTATGGATCAAAAATTGGAGCTTTTATAGGATTTGATGAAAAACTATCCCATCTTGTCATAGCCGGTTCTGATCTGCTTGTAATACCTAGTCGATTTGAACCTTGTGGATTAACTCAAATGTATGCAATGAGGTATGGAACTTTACCTCTGGCTCATAGCACTGGCGGCCTATCGGACACCATAGAAAATTATGACCAATCTACCCATAGCGGCACAGGTTTTCTATTTTCAGATCTGACCTATGATGCTCTATATAACACACTGGGATGGGCATGCGCAACCTATTATGATGACAAAACTAACTTCAAGGCAATGATGCACAGAGCTATGCAAAAAGATTTTTCTTGGAAACGTTCGGCAAAAAAATATATTGAAGTTTATCATTGGGCCATGGAAACATGATCGAAAAGTAACTAATTTGGCCATTACTCAGGCTTAATTACAATTATTTACACCGGCCAACCTGTTCATTATTTTTGTAAAATTATGTAAATTTTTTTTAAAAAAACATTTTTTTATTTTTTTATATTGACACATAGTTTAGTCGGCGTATTAAGTAGGACATAATTTGATTTTAATTGTAGTAAAAAATGGCAAATAAGAGAGCATCAGAAAAAAGTACAAGACAGACTGCAACAAGGACCATTAGGAATAAATCTTTGCGTAGCAAGATTAAAACATTGGCTAAGCAGGTTTTTGTTACAAAAGCATCTGGTGTAGATTCTAGAGCAAAAGAAGCTGCCATCGAATATATCTCTTGTCTTGACAAAGCAGTTAAAGTTGGAGTTATACATAGAAACAAGGTTAGTAGATATAAAAGTATTTTAGCCAAAATTACTATGAGTTAAATAAATTTCCCATCCATATCCCATCCAGCCCCCGGTTTCAATCCCTGTTTTCCGGGGGCATTAATTTTCAGTGATATTAATTTTTTTAGCATCATTTACCTTCAACACTCGACCATGGTCAATCATAAACTTCAACCTATTAATCAATTTAATTGCCAATGACATCAACAGTTATTGACATCATCGATCATATGTTTTAAGTAACTGAGTATGAATATAGCAATTGTTGGATCAGGGGCTTGGGGTACTGCGATGGCTTTACATGCCAATGGATGTGGCCATCACATTTTTCTTTTTCCCAGAGATCAAAAAGAACTTAATATACTGTTAAGCCATCGAGAAAACATCGATTATTTTCCTGGCTTTATGCTGCCAGATAATATAAAGTTAACTCTGGATTTTCATCTATTGGAATCCTGTGATGTGATTTTCATAGCCTGTCCATCGGCAGGTCTAAGCGAGGTGTGTAATATCATAAAACAACATCGACTACAAAAAAATTGCTGTGTTATATCACTTTGCAAGGGATTGCCCTATGATTCATTAATATTTCCATCAGACATCATCGAAAGTTCCATAAATACAACTTTTGCCATATTTGCTGGACCAACCTACGCCAGGGAAGTAGCCAATGGGCTGCCCACCAATGTGGATTTGGCATCCAAAGATGAACGCATTGCTGATGTCGCCAATGGGTTGAATTTCAAAACCATCGGCATAAATTGCACCAATGACATAAAAGGCGTAGAGTTGGGCAGTTGTTTAAAAAATATCTATGCAATAGGTGCTGGCATTTTGGATGGCATGAAAATGGGCGACAACTTTCGCTGTGCCTATATAACATCGGCCATTAAAGAGATCGCTAACATCGGCGTGAGTCTTGGAGGCCTGCGCGAAACATTCTATGGCGCAAGTGGTCTAGGCGATCTAATGGCAACATGCTCTGGCGATTGGAGTCGAAATAGAACCTTTGGCGAAAGGATTGGTCAGGGCGAAGCACCTGAAAAAATCCTTGCCACATCCACTGCTGCCATCGAAGGTTATAAAACATCAAAAATATTTTTCAATGAATGTACCAAATTAGGCCTACATACACCGATAATGCAAAAAATATACAACATCGTATACCGAGGCAATGATTTGGTAGAAGCAGATTTTTTTTCCTGTATTCATTGATCATTAATAACCATTTTCCTGAGCACCCGAATTAGTTGGTCGATTCCTTCGCCATTCGCACAGGATATTTTTATAGGATTTTGCCTCACTGCATCTTTGAATTTCTCCAGGTTGCGCTGAGATTGATCCATGTCCATCTTATTGGCTACCAAAATCCTATTTTTCTCTAATAAATTTTTATCATAGTGAGATATTTCAGAAACTAGAATCTGATAATCATCCACCGGCGAACGACTGTCCATGCCAGCCATATCGATTAGAAATAGCAGGACATTACAGCGTTCTATGTGCTTCAAGAACCTTAAGCCCAAGCCTTTATCTCTGTGAGCATCCTTAACTATACCAGGTATATCTGCAATGGTAATCCTACCCAGATCATCCTTCAATGGCATCACTCCAACCTTAGGCCAAATCGTAGTAAACGGATAGGCACCAATTTTCTGCTTAGCGTTGGTAATCAAACTTATGAGTGATGATTTACCGGCATTTGGTAGGCCTACTAAACCCACATCAGCAATGGTTTTTAACACAAACAAAAATTCTCCGCTTTCACCATTAGCTCCTGGAATTGTACGCCGTGGAGCTTGATTTATTGAACTTTTAAAATTCATATTTCCCTTGCCACCGGCACCGCCGGCCAACAGAACCACGCGTTCGCCATCCGCTAGCAATTCACATGCCGTATTTCCGGTTTCAATGTTTTGCACCACAGTACCTTCCGGAACCTTTAAAATGCAATCATCACCATTGGCTCCGTGTTTTTGCGACCCCATGCCTGGCTTGCCATTTCCAGCCCTTGCATGAGGCGTAAATCTATACTGAGTCAAGTCGTTGATGTTCGCATCGCAGAGTAAAATTACATCGCCACCCTTGCCACCATCGCCACCATCCGGACCGCCTTTGGGCATGAACTTTTCCCGATGAAAACTCAGACATCCATCACCGCCCTTGCCGGCATTCAACAATACCCTCGCCTCGTCAACAAACATTTTCTGAATTGTTGCCAATCACTGCCAATGACAAGATAAAACTTTATGGACAAGAGCTATATCAATTCTAGTTATGATCTTATCATGTTTCTTGGCCACATTGTCCACAATATCGATCCATTTATTTTCAGACTACCAGAATGGTTTATCATAGCCGGAATCCGATGGTACGGAATGCTTTACGTCATAAGCTTTCTAATAACCTTCGCCTATCTCAATTGGGCCAGCCGCACTGGCAAATCACTGATAAAAAAAAATCAAAATGAACAATTTGTGCTATTCTGCGCCGGCGGCGTCATCATCGGAGGTAGGCTTGGGTATTGGCTGCTGTATGACAGTTCGACACTTTTAACTAATCCATTGATAGTTTTAAAAATATGGGACGGAGGCATGGCAAGTCATGGTGGATTCATTGGAGTAATCATTGGCCTAATAATGTTTTCTCGTAAAAATAAATTGCCTGTGTTTCCGATGGCTGATATCGTCAGTTCCATAGCTCCAGTCGGTTTGTTTCTCGGAAGGATAGGAAATTTTATAAATGGCGAATTAGTGGGAAAAGTATCTTATCTACCCTGGGCAATAAAATTTACAAATCATGGAGCCATTGATCAAGAAGCGCTTCTGCCACGCCATCCTTCTCAACTATACGAAGCCTTTTTTGAAGGCATAGTTTTATTTTTTTATCTTCAATATAGAATGAAAAAAAATCCAACTCCGGGCATTTTGTCCGCAGAGTTTTTGATAACCTATTCCTGTACAAGATTTTTTTGCGAATTTTTTAGGGAACCAGATGCACCACTAATTTTCAGCCTATCCCGCGGACAATTTTTTAGCATTTTTTCACTATTGTTTGGTATTTTTCTAGTCGTATATATTAAAATTGGCCACCACCTTCGTCACAGTTATTAAATGGATTGCATGCAATTAATCGCTTAATGATCAAGTATAAAGCTTTAAACAATCCATATTTTTTTAGTACAATTATCGCATAGTCGGAGCAGGTTGGATTAAATCTACATCGGCATTGACTTCCAAATATTAGAGAGTTCAACGGAGACAAAAATATTTTGTAACATCTTATGGCAAAAATAAATATGCCACCAATGCCCCTTATTAACCTATCAATGCTTTTCATAAAAAAATGAAAAAAATGAAAAAAGTAAAAAAATTAGCTAATCTGGTTTTGTAGTGCTATTTATTTAAAAACATGCAAGATTTATATTGATTTTTCAAAAAATATGTCAGCTTATTTCATCGATGAATAAAAATATAGTAATTTATGCGTTAATCATGGTGTGTTTATTGCTTAATGGTTGTGACAAAACCAGTTCTACGTTGGGTGGAGCGGCCCTAGGCACTGCTGCCGGAGCAGGTTTAGGCTATGCCATCGATGGAGGAGCTGGTGGTGCAGCGCTTGGCGGAGTGCTTGGCGGACTCGGCGGTGCAGCCATCGGCCATCATGCAGGGAAATAATGTATAGCATTGATTTTTATAAAAACATTACAATTTTTTAATTGATGAATGAAAATATTTGGATTTGCGTACTTATTTTTACTTGTTTACTATTAAATGGTTGTGATACCACCGAGTCTACTCTAGGCGGAGCTGCCCTTGGCACAGCTGCCGGAGCTGGTTTGGGCTATGCCATCGACGGAGGTGTTGGCGGTGCAGCGCTTGGAGGAGTGCTTGGAGGACTAGGAGGCGCAGCCATCGGCCATCATATGGGAGCCGAAAATGATAAAAAAGAGGCAAAAATCGAGCGACAAAAAGAAGAGTTACGCCAAGAACGAGAAGCACGTTATTATGGTGATAGCTATGAGCATGAAAGAAGAAGGTACGATGCTGAGGAAAGGCGTAGGAGGGATGAAGAAACCATAAAATTGCGCCAGGACATAGAACGTAAGCGCCTTGAAATAGAAAAAGCAAAACTCGAAAAAGAGTTACATGACACTTACAGATCAGGGTAAAGTCAAAAAATTTCAATTTACAATAAGCTCATATTGGTAAAATTAATAAGTTGTGTTATGGTTGACATTGGTACGGTGTGAGCTATATATTTGATACTAATAAGTCTGTAAATTTTGCCAAATAATATAAAGATTTCTGTCAGGTTTTTCCTGGTTTTGTTGGTCCTATCCATGGGATTTTTCTGCGTATTTTGTAGACTGTTCCATTTGTCGGTATTGGCCAGATCTAGGTACATTCCCTATGTGGAAAAGCTGCGATCCAGCGTAAAAATAAAACAATCGAGACGTGGACAGATACTGGATCGTAATGGTGTGGTTCTGGCCACAACAAATTGCATCATCGACGTGGGAGTTGATCCATATGCTGCTAATTATGAACATGATTTCTCAAAAATACAACAATTGGCAGCCATGTTGAAAATTAACCATAGCTCATTGAAAAAATGTTTTAAAAAATATAAATACGTAAAAAACAAAAAAGTCGTAGAAATAAGATGGAAAAAAATTAAAACCATCGAGGATGATTTGCTCCTTGAACGTATCATGGCGCTAAAAATCAAAGGCATCTATGGCAATAAAAAATACAAACGTTCCTATCCCACCGATGGATTGGCTAGTCAGCTGATAGGTTTCATAAATGACGATGGAGTAGCATCTTGCGGTATTGAAAAGCTGATGGATAAATATCTTAAAGGCCAAGATGGATTGATAAAATCAGAAAAGGATGGCAAGCATAAGGAACTACGACAATTTAGAAAATTGGATGTCAATGCCAAAAATGGCTGTGATGTCGAACTGTCGCTGGATCTCATAATTCAGGATATGGTTGAAAAAGAACTGGATAATGTAATCAACAAATTTCATCCCAAGTGGGCAACGATCATTGTAAGCGATGCGGTAACTGGTGAAATTATGGCACTGGGGAATCGCCCCACCTACAATAATAATCACTACAACAAGGCCACCATCGATAGTCTCAGAAATAGAGCTGTCACAGATGTTTATGAGCCAGGCTCAATTTTTAAGATAGTCGCTTCAAGCATAGCGCTTGAACATAATCTCGCCACTCCAGAAACCGTATTTGATTGCAGCAAAGATTACGTAAATAGCTCAGGCTCAGATATAAAGCTGCCAAAAGATCCTGGCAATTTCAACAAACTATCACTGACCGATATACTTAGAAAGTCTAGCAACCGTGGGATTGCACATGTGGGTATAGTTCTTGGAAAAAATAGATTATATAAAGCGGCGAAAGCCTTTGGTTTCGGCGAAATAACTGGCTATGGATTTGATGGTGAAGTACCTGGCATTTTGCATCCACCCAACAGATGGGATAGGCTAACCATAACACGGCTGCCCATGGGTCACGCTCTGGGTGCAACTCCTATGCAAATGCATCAGGCCATGGGAGTTATCGCCAGTGGAGGTTTTCTTCTAAAGCCGCTGCTGGTGAAAAAAGTTGTCGATTCTCTTGGTAATGGCATATTGGAGTTCCATCCGGAGGTAAAAAACAGGGTACTGTCCAATAAAACAGCAACCACCATGGCAGATATTTTGCGAAACCCAAATAGCAAGGATTCCACAATAAATGGGCTGGGACTTTCCTATAAAACCGGAACTTCTCAAAAAATTGTGGATGGAAAATATTCGTCTAAACATCACATATCATCCTGTTCGGGGTTTTTCCCATTCGATACGCCACAAATACTTATCACAGTGGTTGTTGACGATGCAGTCACAGAAAAAGGCACAGCCTGGGGCTATCTAGTTGCCTTGCCATCGCTAAAGTCACTGGTGGATAAAATCTCCCGCTATATGGATTTACAATAAAAATCATAACAAATAACCAACCAAACATCATCATCATTTCAGCGATGGACACATGGCGTTGATAACTATCCAACCAATATATTCCTAACCTTTGGGTTCTATAATAGGCGTAACTTCTTTAGATTCTTCGACTTCTGGCACAACCTCGAAGGATAAATCCATGACCACCTCTCGATGTAATTTTAGCTTGGCTATATGTTTACCCACATGCTTGGCCGGTTCCATATGTAGCATTTTTTTATCCAAATTTACTCCATATTCCGATAGTTTCGCTAACAAGTCCGAACCTGAAATTGATCCAAACATTTTGCCATTTCCACCAACTTTGGCCGTGAATATCAGTGACAATCCAGCTATCATGTCTGCCATTGATCTGGCCTGAGCCACCTCCGAAGCTTCACGATCCAGGCGCTTTTTTTGCAAAAACTCCACCTGCCTACGATTGGCTCGGGTAACTGGAACAGCTATCTTGTTCGGCAACAAGTAGTTCCTTGCATAACCAGCCTTGACAGTAACACTATCGCCTTCTGCACCTAAATGCTCAACCTTCTTTAGTAATAAAATATTAGCCGTAGCCATTTTCAAAAATCAAAAAAATCAAAAAGGGACATCATCGTCACCATCGACCTGAATCGAAGAAACCTCATTGGTCACGGAAGCGCTCCGCTCCATCCCTCCATTATCTAAATTATCATCTGCTTTGGAGCCGATAAATTGAAAATTCTCAAGAACCGCTACCAGCTTGCTGCGCTTTTCACCTGCTGCAGATTCCCATTGATCCAGTCTCAACCTACCTTCCACAAATATTGATTTGCCCTTAACAAAATACTTTGCTATCAATTCGGCCTGTTTTCCAAAACAATCCACATCGATAAACACAACCTCTTCTCTAGTATCACCTTCTGCAGAGCGACTAACCCTTGTGGTGGCAAGACCAAATTTGCAAATCGACGTACCATTATTGGTAGATCTCAGTTCTGGATCTCTTGTCAAATTACCCAGCAAAATAACTTTATTAAATGAAGCCATTATTTACACCTCTCTATCATCATTCTGTTTATGGTTTTATCAAGAGCAAACCTATCTTTGATCAGTTCAGGCACCGTGGACTCAGCTTCGAATGAAATCCGAACATAGATGCCGGACTGAAAATTTTTATCAGTTATTCTTTCAAAATTTCGCTGTCCAATGCGCTCCACATCACTTATCTGACTGCCAAGAGCTACAAATGTATCCTTCAATTTATCCACCAAAGACTCCACCGAATCCGAATAGTTTCTAGTGTCCAATACTATCGTCGCTTTGTAACAATTCCTTTTCATTGCGCTTTCTATTACCACGATTTATTAAGTTCATAGAATAGACCGCACCTTTGTCAAGCAGTAGTTTCAACCCATCGAAAATATTATTCAAATTTTCATCAATTTTTTCTCTATCTTCGGCCGACAATCGGCCAATCACATGATCTGCCAACGCCATAAATCTATGTTTTTTCCCTCCTATACCAATCCTAAATCTAAAAAATCCATGGCCTAGATGTTCGACCAGGCTTTTAATTCCATTATGACCTGCATCTCCTTCTCTGATAGTTAGTTTATACTCACCAACGGCTATGGTTATATCATCGCAGAGCACCACCATTTCGTCCACAGGTATTTTAAAATAGGAACAAAATTTCGCAACTGCTCCACCAGCATCGTTCATGAATGTGTCCGGCCTTAGTAAAAAGATCGCCCTATCAATATAAAATACTTTTAAAAATCTACAACTCAATGAAGCATCAATCTTCCATTCGCTGGACTCCATGCCAAAAACTTTCAGAGCAAATTCGCTAAGCACATAGGCACCAACATTATGCCGCGTACCATCATAATTAGCGCCGCGGTTAGCTAGACCAACGAATATCCGAGGCAATCCGCCCACATCAGGATTTTGCGGCGGCAGATCTCATGCCACCGGCTTCGGAAGCTTCGCCTTCTTTGGACTCACTATGGCCCACACAGGATAGGACGATGGCATCGTCACCACCCGCCAATTCAACACCATCGGCCACAGATATATCCCGGATGTGAATCGAATTGCCCACCCTTAGATTACTCACATCGATTACAATATGCTCAATCATGTCCTTGGGCAAACAATACACATCTAGTTCATGGCGAACCTGTTCAATAACACCACCTTCATTTTTTACACCATAGGACTCGCCAACTAATTTTATCGGCACAACTATGCGAATTTTCTCATTTTCAGAAATTTCATGAAAATCCACATGGATAAACCCACCTGAAATAGCATCGCGCTGGACCTCTGCCACAATCGATAGCATCTTTGAACCCACATCAATCAGCTCAATGGTGGCCGCAGAATTACCCTTCTCCTTCATGAGGATACGAAAATCCTTATCCGACAAGCTGATTGAATGGGCACCAGATTTCCCATAGACCACTGCCGGAACACGCCCCTGTCTCCGCAACCTATTGGATCGATGCCGTCCAATTTCACTCCTTTGACTAACAGAAATTTGCAACTTCTTCATAACCGTAACCCTGGTCGATAACACGACTCTTGTTAGGTTGTAGAGCAAAGTTATAAAAAATCAACCAAAACTTTGATTATTTGACCGTAAATTAAAAAATTTTTGCATATAAACAAAAAAAATAAAAAAATTCTAGCGATGTTTTGCTTTAAGCTCTTGGATCTTTGCAATTTTCCAACCTATAAAAAAATCCAATTTCGATGATTCAATTTCATCCGTTGAAAGCCAAAAATACTCCGGCACCTCCTCGGGATCCGCCACCACTGCCGGCATGGCTCCAAGGCAACAATGAAATGTCACATCTATTATGGCCCTGGCAAAATTATCCACATATAGATTGCTGCACAGATAATGTAAATCTCTATCAATATGAATCCCAAGCTCTTCGGATATTTCGCGTCGAACAGTATTTTCAAGTATATCCTGGGCATCATCCTTACAACCAATTTCAACTTTACCGCCAGGGAAAATTAACAATGGACCGTGATTACCAACACGGCGCTTGATCACCAAGAATTTACCGTCGCATTCCAAGGCACACACACCTTTGAGTCTAAAGTTATATTTATCTTCCGCCATGGAAAGCTAGCGATTTACATTCATCAAAAACTCCACATTATTTTGTGTTTTTTTCATCCTACCTATGAGCATTTCCATGGCTTCGGAGGGAGAAACCCCCTTCATTGCTCTGCGTAAACCATATATTTTCGCAATCTCATCCGGATGATAAAGCAATTCCTCTTTTCGAGTACCACTGCGCTCTAAATTTATGGCAGGAAACAACCTTTTGTCCGACAATACCCTATCCAGATGCAACTCCATGTTTCCAGTGCCTTTAAATTCTTCAAAAATAACATCATCCATTCGACTGCCAGTCTCCACCAAAGCCGTAGCTATTATGG
>JAIRTH010000019.1 GCA_031255005.1 Puniceicoccales bacterium
TCAAGTTCGGAAATGTGCACAAGTCCTTCTTTCCCAGGGATACACTCGACAAATACACCGAACTCTTTCATGGATTTTACTACACTGCGATAGGTTTTCCCCACCTCTATTTCAGCGGAAACTAACATGATTTGTGCGATGGCCTGTTCAAGCATTTCTTTATTATTGGAAAAAACCAATATGTTGCCGCTGTTATCTTCGTTTATATCTATTTGCGCACCAGTGAGTTCCGTTATTTTTTTGATATTTTTACCGCCTGGCCCGATGAGCATTCCGATTTTGTCCGGATCTATTTTTAAGGATTTAACTCTCGGAGCATTTTCTCTAAGATCTTCTCTCGGTTTTGGTTGAACCAAAAGCATCGCCTCTAAAACCTTGGCGCGATCCGATTTATTTCTAAGAATAGCTTCCTTGGCGATCGAAAGCGGAAGACCTTTGATTTTTAGATCGAGCTGAAATCCGGTGACACCCTTAGCCGTTCCAGAAATTTTGAAATCCATATCACCAAAATGATCTTCATCGCCTATTATGTCGGTGAGTATCACGTATTTAATGATATTTCCATCCCTATCTGATTCAGTGATCAATCCAGTGGATATGCCCGATACCGGAGCCATTATTTGTACGCCGGCATCCATAAGCGCCAAACAACCGCCGCAAACACTTGCCATGGAAGAAGATCCATTCGATTCTAATATGTCTGACACCACCCTTATGGAGTAGGGAAATTCCGCCTCAGGTGGAAGTACCGGTGCCAGAGAACGTTCAGCCAGAGCGCCATGACCTATTTCTCGGCGACTTGTACTGCCTGTCCTCCCGGTTTCGCCAACGGAAAATGGAGGAAAATTATAATGCAAAATGAAGCTCTTCGATTCTACGCCGCCGGTTATGGCATCCAGTTCTTGGACATCGCGACTTGATCCAAGTGCCGTAGTTACAAGTGCTTGGGTGTCACCGCGTTGAAAAATTGCCGATCCATGAACGCAGGGCAACACATTGGTTTTGCATGATAATGGTCGAATTTCATCAATTTGACGGCCATCAGCCCTCCTATTTTGGTCGAGAATGCTCTTTCTATACAAATCTTTTTGTAATTTTTCCAGTACCAAATTTGTTTCAACCTCATCAAAAGCATCTTCGCCTAGTTCTTCAATTAACATCGCTTTGGCTTTTTCTTTGATTTCACTAACGATTTCTTCGCGCAAAGCCTTAGAATTTTGAAATAAAGCGGCCGATAATTCGCCATTCAATTTTTCGCATATTTTGAAAACATTTTCATTTAACACCTTCAGATTGAACTGCTTTTTTTCCTTTGTGCATTTTTTCGCCAATTCCTTTTGGGCTGATATTATTGGTTGAATTTTTTCCTGAGAAAACTCCAATGCTTCCAAAAATTTTTCGTCCGGAAGCTGATCAGCATTACCCTCGATCATCATCATATCTCTTTCATTACCAACATATATTAGATCAAGTCTAGACTCGAGCATTTGATCATTGGTAGGATTTATAATAAATTCATTATCGATATAACCCACTCTTAGGCAACCTATGGGGCCAGCCCATGGTATATCCGAGCACAGCAACGCCGCCGAAGCACCATTGACCATTAGTATGTCTGCTTCATTTTGCAAATCCGCCGATAGCAATATGCCCATTACCTGAACTTCGTTCATGAATTTTTTCGGAAACAACGGCCTAAGTGGCCTATCGCAGAGTCGCGATGTCAAAATTTCCTTTTCTGACGGTCTGCCCTCTCTTTTGGCATAGCCACCAGGTATTCTCCCCGACGCATTGAACCTTTCTCTATAGTCAACGGTTAGTGGAAAAAATTTTTGATCTGGTGCCACAGATTTTGCAGCGACGACACTTACAAACACACTTGTGTTTCCATAACTTACTATTGCCGAACCATTTGCTTGTCTAGCAAGATTTCCGGTGGAAAAACCCATATCCAATCCATCTACTTTTACATTGTACAACTGTTCCATTGAGGTCTATGATAAAAATAATCTTTAATAGACTCAAGGAAATAAAACGAGTTAGCCTCGAATTAGGAGCCGGACAGACTGGTGCTTAGTTTCATTACACTGGTTACAACACTCAGGGCCAGAGCAGCTACCAGTCCAAAGGCAAAGCCCATGGCCAGTGTGGAAAAAATGTTCGTCATTCTTTTCAAATTGTCATTCAAGCTCTGGTTAAATATATTAAACACTTCTTTGAATGATGAAGCGATGTCTCCGGTATTTTCGCCCACGGATAGGATATCTAAGGCCATCTCCGGGAACACGTTATTTTTTTCGAAGGCCAGACAAATGGATACGCCATCGAGGATTTGCTTCTTTGCCTCTAGGAAATTTTTCTTAAAAAGTGTATTTGATGATGAATTCTCGGTTAACTTCATGGCCTCGGTGGTATTGATGCCGCTGCCAAGCAAGGTACCAAGCAAATTAGCCGTTTGGCAGTAATAATTTTCTTTTATCGCCGTGCCTATTAACGGAATTTTCAACATCCAGCAATCGGTGGCGAATTTGCCATTGGGAGTTTTTCGGAAGCTGACAAATAGGAAAACTACTGCGATGACGCCGAGCAGGACGAAGTGGCCATAGCTCAGAGCGAAATTTGCCGAAGCCATCAATATTTTTGTGATCAACGGCATTTCTCCGCCCAGTGATGATAGCATTTTTTCTATCTTTGGCATGAGGAAAAACAAAAAAACAAGTACGACCACGGTGGCCACACAGCAGACAATTATTGGATAGGTCATGCCCGCTACGAATTTTTTCTTGATGGCCTCCTTGGTTTCGAGGAAATCGAGCAGATTGCGCATGATGGGCAATAGATTACCGGTTTTTTCTCCGGCTTCGATCATGCATATAATGTTTTCCCCGAACACGTCGCTGAAGGATCTCATGGCGTCGGAAATGGTCTTACCTTCACATATATCCTTGTGAATGGCTTCGGCAATCGTTTGTTCAATGGGGTTTTTTGTCCTTACGCGCATTATTTTCACCGCATCACCAACGGCAAGGCCGCCAGCATACAATTGCAAGAATTTTTTTATAAAATTATAGGCGATTTTTGATTTATTTACTCCAAAGCCAACGCCGCCTTTTTTCCCGGAAGATGATTTATCGGTTTTCATGCCACCCGAAGCACCGCCGCTCTTTTCAGCTATGGATGTGATCTGTATGCCTTTGGCGGCCAACATTCTTACGGCATCTCTCCTATCATTAGCATTTATGGTGCCACTGGTTTTTTTCTTCGAGGAATCCATGCCTACATAACTAAAAGTTGCCATACTGTATATTATAATATTATATTTTTCTGTTCGATCAACGTAAATATAGATTATTATGGTGGATTATTACAACACATATTTATGCAAAATGATATTGCCAGCTGTGGGTTTATATTTGAGAATAGTGCATTACTGAGGTTAGAACTGGGTTTAGATTAGGTGATATTTTTTTCTATAGTTATTTTTTTTCTGGTTTTTGACTGGGTTGATTGCGAAGCTACCAGGATTCCGATGGCTAGGTTTTCGCTGCCAATTTTTGACGAAAATGGAAATAAAGTTTTGGAGTTTTCTGGCGAGGAAGCCGATTTGGTAAGCGATAATGATGTTAAAATTTTTTCTGCCAAGATGCAAACGATGATGCCAGAAGGTGATAATAATATGGAATTTTCGGTGATGGCCGATGAGGCGGATGTTTCGATAAAAGATGAAGCGGCGATGGGTAATGGCGTGATAGTCATTGATGGTAATGGGTTTTCGGTCATCGGCAATGATTGGGAATTTGTGGGGAATGGAGATAAAAAATTTATCATATCTTCGGGGGCTCAGGTATTTTTTGACAAACATCAAGATGAAATTTTATAGATACATATTCATGCTTATCATGTTCCAGCGGAGTTGGTTAGTTGCTGATGATGTTTTCAGTGAGATATCTAGCAATAGGCTGGAAATTTCGCCGATGGATGGTCATATGGAGTTCAAATTTTCCGGAGATGTCAGGATAAAGACCACGGAATTTCAGGCCAGTGCCGATAGGATGGTGGTGGTGGCCAAGGCTCCGAAGGGGACGAAAGCCATGGCCAGTTCGCCATCGTTTGATGCCATAGAAAGTATTGTGGCAGAAGGAAATGCGACGATGCGCCAGGGCGAAAGAAGTGGGTCCGCAGATAGGGTGGAGATAAATACAGGAAAAAATGAGATTTTTTTGATCGGCAATGCTAAAGTTTCTGATTCCAGTGGAACGGTTTGCGGAGATATGAAGATAAATTACAGAACTAAATCCGTTGAGGTGATGAGTTCAGAGGGTGGTAGAGCCGCTGTGCAAATTAATGCAACGGAAGGCTTGGTTAGCATTCCGGAAAGTATTGCGAAAAGTGATGTAAATCAAGATGTTACGAACAATATCGATAGCTAAAAAGTATGGTAATCGTTTGGTGGTCTGTGGCATAGATTTGGCTGTACAGGAGGGTGAGATTGTTGGATTATTGGGCCCGAATGGTGCTGGCAAGACGACGACTTTTTACATGATTGTGGGATTGGTGAAAGCCACAGGTGGTGTTGTGTTGTTGGATGATAAAGAGATAACGAAAGTCCAGATGCATAATAGGGCGAGCTTAGGGTTAGGATATTTACCTCAAGAGCCGTCGATTTTTAGCAAATTGACTGTGGCTGATAATATTAGGATTGTGATGGAGTTTACTGGAGTTAGGAAAAGTGAGATTGATGATAGAATTTTTTGCTTACTAAAAAACTTTGGGATAGCGCAACTTGCGAAACATAGGGCCTGCACTTTAAGTGGGGGTGAACGCAGAAGATTAGAGATCGCCAGGGCGTTGATTACTAAGCCGCGATTTCTTCTTCTGGATGAACCATTTAGCGGAGTTGATCCGATAAGTGTTGCTGATGTTCAGAGCATAGTTTTAGGGCTCAAAGAGCGTGGAGTTGGTGTATTGATAACAGATCATAATGTTCGCGAAACCCTTGCAATTGTGGATCGTGCTTATCTTATTTACGATGGAAAAGTTCTATGCGAAGGGGAGAGAGATAAACTTTTGGCGGATGATAATACCCGAAGGCTTTACCTGGGCGAAAATTTTAGAATGTGAAGGTTAATTTATGCAGGCGATAGATATTGTGTCAAAAAAGATGATGGTGGTCGGTGATGGTGTGATTTACAATGTTTCTGAGATTATTCGATTGTCGGCGGGTAAAAAAATTCAAGGAGAATATGTCTATCTATCTGATGTCGAGAGTGTTAACACCGATACATTGTTGTGTTTCAACACCTACGATGGCTTCAGCATGAAGATGTTACTTCGGGATATTTTTCATATGAATATTGTGATTACGGCGAGTTCAGATGAATTTGCCAGCGTTTTGCAGCGGAGAAGTGATGGTATAGCTTCTGGCAATTGCTTTCCTGGTGCGAAGGATAAGTATTTGCTTTTGAATGACTTATGTGCTAAGTTTAATGTAAGGCCATCGGAGGTGATATATGTGGATGATTATTTGGATGGGGAGCGAGATTTGCTTAGAAGTGTGGGCATTGTAATTTCTCGAGACATTTCGAATTATGCTGAACATGCTAATTGCGAACTGGTTGAGATCCGAGATCCTCATTGTGGTGTGGTTAGAGATTTTACGAATGAGTATTTGGACGGGCTTAGCGAGGTTTTGGAATTTTATAACCGGACAAAGAGGTGGAAGGCAGCGACGGATTTTGAAATAAAATCTGAGAGGAAGGCGATAAAGGTGTTGGCATTGGACGTGGATGGCACTTGTACCGATGCGATGAGGATTTTGTCGGTCAATGGAGTGGAGTATAAGCGTTTTAATATCAAAGACATAGAGGCTTTAATGCAGTGGATATCCATGGGCAATTTAGTATTTTTCATAACCGGCGACCCTGGATGCATTGCAAAGAATTTTGCCAGGTATATTGGTCTTGATGATTCGGTGGTTTTTGCCGAAGTTATGGACAGAAAGGTTCAGATTATCAATGAGTTATGCAAAAAAAATGGTTTTAGCTTAGGAGAAGTGGCCTATATGGGCGATGATGTGAACGATCTTGGTGTGCTAGAACATGTTGCGGAGCAAAATGGCATTTCTGCCTGTCCGGTCAATGCCATACCTTTGGCTAAAAATTGTCCTGGTGTGGTGAGGCTCAAAGCCCATGGTGGCGATGGTGCGATTGCTGAATTTATTAGCATGCTAGTGTGTTGATAACCAAACTGTTATGTGCATTTATCTATGCATGACTTGTTTGGCGGAGTTCAATGTATTGCGTTCTTCCTTGGACAGCGATCCGAAACCGGATTCATTGATTTTATCCAAAATTCTATCGATTTCAGTTTTCTGGGCGCTTTGACTGGTTATGTATACATTATAATTATCACTTTGCATGGGGTCGATGGCTTTTGGTTGCTTTTTAATGACATTAACTAATGGATTTTCAACAGGTTGCGTGACCTTAGCTTTGCCATTGAACCAGCGGTAGCACAGGAGGCCGCCGATTATGCCGCCGATGTTGGCCGAGGCTATGATTGGTTTGTGGAGAAAGATTTCACCGAAGAACATGCCAATGATTTCTATCACCAGTACAGCTGTCAATAAGTGTTTTGGCTTGAGCGACATCGGAAACACGAAAAGGAAAAAAAATATGGCTTGTTTGTCCGCATTGCAGGCGCAAAAATAGCTTAGAAGGCCTAAGCAGGCGATGATAGACCCGGTGAGGGATCCATGGTCGTTCCAGTGCAAGCAGAGCCAGGTTAGGCCACCGACCAGAGATGCTGTAAAGAACACAATCAGAAGGCGTTTCGATCCAAACTGCCGTTCTATGGTTGTGCCAAGCAGCCATAGGGCGATACTGTTCAAAAATAAAGACATAAGTCCTTCATTGATAAAGGAATAGGTTAATAGTGACAACAAATTAAGTCCATTTACATTGGTTGCCGAAAGAGAAATTTTTTTGAGGAATATATTTGAGCTAAACCACACACTGAAAAGGTTTTGCAATACATAACATGAGGTAATAGCGACGAATAGCCACGTTAAAGCACTCATTTTTCGATTGATTTTTAAAATATTCATCATGTCTGCCTAATCTCTTGATAATCCTAAAATTTTTAAAAGTAAAGTCAATTTGATTGGATTTATTGATTTAGATGATTAAATTTGAGTTTGTGGTAACACATTATGGTGGAATGAGAACAATTTCTGAATTATTTTTTGGGCTGAAATGCAAGTTCTTGGGGGATCCGAATGCGGCGGTGGACAACCTGACGGACTGTAATATTAAGGCCAATAAAACGAGCATGTTTTTCGCCATCCATGGTAATTGTTGCGATGGGAATTCATTTATTGCCGATGTGGTGGGCCGTGGATGCGGTGTGATTGTTACGGAACATTTTCATCCACAGATAGATAGTGTTACGTTTGTGATAGTTGATAATGTGAGAATGGTTATGGCTGTGGTAGCTAAGAGATTTTTCTGCATGCCGGACGAAGATCTTTATATATATTGTGTAACTGGTACCAATGGAAAGACTTCCATTACATACCTTCTGGATCATTTGGAGGCAATGAAAACTGCTGTTTTGGGAACAATCGGCTATAAAATTGGAGCTGTGGAGGGGTGGCTGTCGAACACGACACCTGGAGCTATAGATCTATTTAATCTGCTCGATTGTGCGCGGCGCAATGATTGCAAAGTCGTTGCGATGGAAGCAAGTTCACATGCGTTGTACCAGAAGAGGACTCATGGATTATCGGTGGATGTGGCGATATTTAGTAATTTATCTGAAGACCATCTAGAATACCATGACGGCATTGATAACTACTTCAAAGCGAAAGAGATATTGTTTTTAGGCGACAATGGTTTTTTGCCAGATATGGCCATTGTGAATGCGGATGACAAATATGGGCGAATTTTGGCTGAAAAGATTAGGAGTTTTACCAACAGCGAGGTTATTACCTACGGCACTGATTTGCTGGCAGATTTTCATGTAAGCGACATTTCATTGAGTTTAGCATTGACATCATTTGTGCTGAATGTATGCGGAAAGGTCTATCATTGTGAAATGCCATTGGTTGGTAAGTATAACGTGATGAATGTATTAGCGGCAGTAGCTGCAGCTAGTTCCATGGCTGACATTGAAGTTCTTATTGATAAAGTTAAAAATTTTCCTGGAGTTCCTGGGCGATTGCAACGGGTTGTCAATGGCATTGGGGTTTCGATTTTTGTAGATTACGCACACACAGAAGATGCATTGATAAACGTGTTGTCGACGCTTAAGCCATTAACTAAAAACAAGTTAATAGTTGTTTTTGGCTGTGGCGGTAATCGTGATAAAGCCAAGCGTCCGAAGATGAGCAGAGCGGCATTGACCTTTGGGGATGTGGTGATTGCCACTTCGGATAATCCTAGAGATGAAGCCATTAAGGACATTTTTTTGGACATGAAAAATGGTGTCTATGGTACTGATAGGATGATTTTTGTTGAAGCAAGGGAGGAAGCCATCCATTTGGCGATAAGCGTTGCTAGCGAAGGTGATACGATTTTAATTGCTGGCAAAGGTCATGAAAAATTTCAGCAGTTTTCCGATAGAAAAATACATTTTGACGATGTGGAGGCTGTCCTTAATGTATTGGCTATGAGATAGTTGCAGATCAATACTGCCTTCGAAAGTTTGTTGGTTGCTTTATTCCAAATGAAATCACTTCGTAGAAATTTTTTGGAATTTCGGCTATAAATCTGCTTTTTTGCAGAGGCAGTGCAATGGTTGCATTTCTGTTAACTTGTTGTGATTGATAGGGATAGCACATATATAATTCATCCTTGGCACGAGTGACTGCCACGTAAAATAGCCGACGTTCTTCGGAAATATTTCCTTCATCGATGGCACGCTTGAGTGGAAAGTTGTTTTCTGTCAAGCCTATAATAAAAACCACAGGAAATTCTAATCCTTTGGCTTGATGGACAGTGGTCAACCGTAGTTGGTCCTCGGTTGCAGTCATGTCGGTCGCGGTGGTTTCGGATTGCATGAGTGCAACTTGATTGAGTAAAGTTGTGGTGTCGTTGAATTTGCTGGCAAAATTAGCAAAAGATTCCACGTCGTCTTGTCGCGAATTGCTGTTGTTAAAATTTTTTTGTAAATAGAAAATGTACTCTTCATAGAGAGCTAATGTTATGAGATCTCCCACAGAGTTGGTCGCTATTTGTTCTGTATCTCTTTGGGCGGCATACTCAAAGAGGTCATCTGGCTGATGGATATATTTTGAGCCATTCATATATTCAATGCCAGTGTGAATTTTTTTCAGTGTGCGAGCCAATGGGCGCCAATATTCTAGGGAGATGGTTGGCACTTTTGCAATGACTGGTTCGTCTTCAAGGCAATTTACGGGATGTTTGTTTTTTAAGTCCGCGTGGGAGTGCAGGATATGAAACAATTTTTCTGCAGTTTTTTCGCCAAATTTTGGCAGCCGACATAAAATTTTTACGAATGCTCTGGAATCCATGTGATTGTTCGCAAATCTGAGCATGGCAATGATATCTTTTATATGAATTTGTTCAAAAAATCTAATGCCGCTGGTGATATTGTAAGGGATGCCGTAGCGCGTCAATTCCATTTGGAGCTCCATGGAATGGTAGTGAGCGCGATAGAGTATAGCCACATCTGATAATTTATAACCATCTTGTTTTAAATTAGTTAGGCGTTTTATTATGAAATTTGCCTGCTGTCTTGGGTCAGTGGTTTTTACTAAAAACGGCAATCGGCCTTTGGCCCGTGCCGAACTGAGCGTTTTCCCATATCCTAGTCTTTCTGAGACATGTATCTCATTGGCTAACAATAGGATCTGTGGCGTACTGCGGTAGTTTTTTTCGATTTTCAGAATATTTGTTCCTGGATGGCGGTCAGCAAATTCTGTGATATTTTTGATATTGGCACCGCGCCAAGTATATATGCATTGGGCATCGTCACCTACAGCAAATATTTGATGATCAGTGGCTAATGTGTCGACGATCTGCATTTGAATTTCATTGGTATCTTGGTACTCATCGACCAGAATACTACAAAATCTTTGGCCATAAAAATCCAAAAGATCGTTATTTTCTTTCAATAGGTGTAAAAAATGCAGTAAAAGATCATCGTAGTCGAGGACATTCTGTTCGAATTTTTTTTTCTGATATGCACTGGAAAACTTTGTGATATAATCGCTTATATAATCAAAGTATGAATATTTTTGTTCCAAAACATTGGCTATGGAAGTTCTTGTATTGATCGAATAGCTTAGGATTTCCAACATGACCCTTGGGCTTGGATTGCTTTTATTTTTCAGAAATTCATTATCAATTTCCTTGACACATTCAGAAAATAATGATAGAGAATCGTTGTCGTCTAGAATGCAAAAATTTTGCGATATGCCAAGTCGATCGCTATGCCTGCGCAGAAATTTTTGGGCTATATGATGAAAGGTGCCGCCATAGAAATTATCACTGGTGAATCCGGTAATTGTTTCGACTCGGCTGAGCATTTCCTTAGCAGCTTTATTTGTGAATGTCAACAATAAAATATTTTCTGGTGCCACTCCATGTTCCAGCAGCCAAGCCACTCTATAGGTGAGGGTTCTGGTTTTTCCTGTGCCGGCTCCGGCCAGTACCAGTGTCGATTTCGTTGGAGATGAAACAGCAAGGTATTGATGTTCATTTAATTCTTTTTGAAAATTTGTTGCCATGCAGTCTTTGGATTTTAAGTTAATTTTTTTGATTTTTCCATGTATTTTTCATGCTTCTTTTCATTTGCGTGGCCCGTTGGTGTGGTGTTAAAAGCTGATTTTTTTCATCGATAAATGAAAGAAATTCCACGTCAATGCTACTGGTAAATGTAACTTGGTATTCAATTAGATAGACGTCAATCCTAGATATTTTATCATCATTGTAATAGTCAGCGATTCCGTGATATATCTCGTTGGTACTCAGTATATTTATGGAATATATGCCTGGATAAATCTGTTGTTCATTTTGCACCCTAAATGTTGATATTAAAATGTCAGCGACCTGATTTTTTCGTTCAAAAAGGCATCGGCAATAGTAGTTATAACCTAGCATTGAGTTTGCTGTAGCCAAATTGCCTTGGATTAATTCTTGCCGAATTCGAGTACTACTTATGCGAAATCCATTTGCCATAAGTGATTGAATAACAATTACTTCTATGCCAATTTTGCTGGAAAGTGATTGAAGATAATTGGCATTACCAGTTCGTCCACTACCGAATCGAAAATTTTGGCCGATGCATATGGTGTTTATAGTCTTGAACTTATGTTTCAGCATATCCATAAAATCATCTGGACTTAGACTAGCGAATTCGCGATCAAAATGCTGTTCAACCATGTAGTCTATGTTTAACTTGCCCAGTTGCATGGCTTTCTGCTCATAGGTCAATATTAAATTTTTGCGATTTCCTAAAATTTCTGTTGGGTGTGGTAAAAATGTGTACACAGCGGATTTGCCACCTATGGAACTGGCCATTCCGATTGCATTTTGTATAACTCGTTGATGCCCAAGGTGTACGCCATCAAATACACCTATCGCCAATACCAGTGGGGCGTTTTTATGAATCGAAACGGTGTTTTTGCCAACTGTTTTTAAAAATAACATATTGCTTCATACTACATCGGTTACTTGTAGAATCAATTTATCTATTTCTTCTGGTTCAATGGCCAGAATGTGATCAAGTTTGGTAGCTTTTTCTAGTCTCATTGGGCCCACGCGTGTTCGAGTGAGTTTTGTCATATGTGCCCCACAGCCAAGGACTTGGCCAACATCATTTATGAGTGTTCTCACATAGGTGCCTTTGGAGCAGGACAGCTCGAACTCTGCCAATGGAGAGGCAAAATTTCCCAGAGCAAATTCAGCTATGTGAATTAATCTTGGTTCTCTTTCGACATTTTGGCCTTTCCTTGCCAATTTATAGAGAGGTACGCCGTTTAACTTTTTAGCAGAAAACATAGGAGGTATTTGATGTTGTTCTCCTAGAAAGGAATGCATTACATTTTCCACATCATTTTTGACTAATTCCGGCACAGGTTTTATGGCAATTATCATTCCTTGGGCATCATGGGTGTCAGTGGTTATTCCAAAGCACATTTCCCCCGCATAGGTTTTATCGCAATTTGTAATCAGCTGCGAGATTTTTGTTGCCATGCCGAGTAGTATTACCAATAGTCCATTGGCAATGGGATCAAGGGTGCCTGCGTGCCCGATCCTCTTCATTGATAACTTCTTGCGTAGTTTATCCACCACATCATGAGAGGTTAGCCCTATCGGTTTATCTACGAGTAGTATTCCATTAAATTTTTGTTTATGTGCCATTATTGGCTCTGAATGAACAACTTCAGACATTCTTGCAATTCATTTATTAATTTTGGCATTATTTTATCTTCGGTACCATAGGTGGAAAAGGTTGCAGCACAGGCATGGCCGCCACCACCGAATTTTGCTGCCAATAAATCGAGTCTTATTTCAGGAATATCTGTCCGTAGGCTAATCTTTATGCGATCATTAAGTATTTGCATTGCAACTGCTACCAAAACGCCCTTGATTGATCTAGGAAGATTAATTATTCCTTCGGTATCATCTTCCATGTTGGTGTTAGTGGCAAGAAAATCTTCGTCGCGAAGCACGCCAAGACATATTTTGCCATCAGCAAAGAACTCGAAGGATTGAATGAACCTTTGAATCAATGCAAATTTTTCTCTGGATTCATTTTGATAAATCGCTCGGAATATCTCATTGGGGTTAGCGCCATCATCTATTAGTTTTGCGCCGAGGTGGAGTGTTCTGGCAACGGTAAATGTATAACTGAATTTCCCCGTGTCAGTTACGATACCAGCATAGAGAGCTGTCGCCATGATTTTGGTGATCGGAAATCCAAATTGATAGGCATAATCCGCGATGATTTCACTGGTGGCAGTCGCGTGGTTGAACACAAAATTGTTTTCAGCAAAAAGCTCATTATTCATGTGATGGTCAACGGATATTATCGGCTTCTTGGCCAAGGCTTTAGTGAATATTCCACCTCGACTTACTGTGCCACAATCTACAAATATATAATCATCGACGATGGTAGTTTTTGGAGAATTTACCTGATAATTTCCAAGAACCAGCAAGAGATTGTCCGGAGTTTTGGGAGTTTCGTTCAAAAGTATGGGGTTTGAGCCAAAATGAGTCAATATTTCCGCCATGGCCACCTGGGAACCGATACAATCTCCATCAGGACGAGTATGACCTATGACACCGATCGTCTTGCCAGAGAAGTTATTAAAAATCTCAAAAAACGTTTCATACTCTGAAAAATGCTCTAAGTTGCGTTCGTCCATGGAAAGCAATGTTGGCGTGTCAAACCGATTGGCAACAGGAAATTCCTTTTTTATTACATATTTTTTTTGCGCCAAAGGAAACCTCCCTAACCATTAGATAGAGTGCACTAGGTATTATGATGGCTCCGCCCAACAATGTTTTTATTGTAATTACTTCTCCGAAAAGTACATAGCCGAATAGATATGCAAAAATTAACTCAAAATATCTGAAAGGGGCAACAGCGGACACATCCACATAGGAGAACGATTTCAATACGCAGAAAAGTAAAAAATTTGAGCTCATTCCAAGTATGAAAAACAAGCAAAGTTGGTAGATGCTAAGTGGTTGCCACAGAATAATTGCCGGTATGCTAGATAGAGTCATGGTTATAAAAGCTGTGTAAAATATGGATGAAATGGTACTTTCTCTGGAACTCAACATCTTATTTATTATGTCCAATAATGCGAACATGGACGCGCCAAAAAGCAATATCAATGTGCCAGATAGTGGGAAATTCGATGCTTCAGGATTGATAACTATGCCCACGCCGATGAAGCCGCATAATGTGGCCAACCATCGAGCACGTCCGATGTTCTCTTGCAACATTATAGCTGCTAAAAGCAGTGTGAACATTGGAATGGTGAAAGTGATGAGGGAGGCCACATTAAGGGGAACTGATTTTAACCCTGAACACCATAATGTGATGCCAGAAAATAATATTAGGCCACGGACAATATGGGCCAGCGGCCTAGTGGTTTTCAGCGATTTTAACTGGTTTTTTAACACAAACGGCAACAACGTAATAACTCCGAAAAAGAATCGCATGAACACAATCTGTAACGGATGACATTTTAGTCCTATATGCTTCATAATGGAATCATTGGTCACACAGCACAATAGGCTTGCAACGAACCACAATATCCCACGAAAATATCTAGATGTTTGCCTATTCATAAAATCAACCGACTTGCATAGACTCTTATATATGTACGAAATCGTCAAGATAATAATTATAAATGTGATATACTCTACTTATTTTATTGTAGTCCAATGACTTACTTGACAAATTAACATTATTAATGTGTAAATTGACTTTTATTAACGCTGTGATAATAATCTATGCAGTATGGAAAAAGATACTTCTGATACATATTTGACTACGCCAATGATGAAGCAGTACCAAGAAATTAGAAGCAAATTGCCTTCTAATGTATTGTTATTGTTCAGGTTAGGTGATTTTTATGAGCTTTTTGGCGATCAGGCAATTATTGCATCAAAAGTGCTTGGCTTAACTCTAACCAAAAGGCAGCTCACCCCCATGGCTGGTCTGCCGCATCATGCAGCGGGTCAATACATAAGTAGATTGTTAGCAGCAGGTTATAAAGTAGCTGTCTGTGATCAAACAGAGGAGGCTAAACCTGGTAAGATTGTTCGCCGTGAAATAACCAAAATTTTCACTCCGGGAACAACCATAGAAGAAAGTCATCTTGAGGCTAAAATAAATAGCTATATAATTGCGCTGGAGCTAGATAAACGCCATGTGCATATGGCCTGGCTGGAGGTGTCCACCGGTGAATTTCAACTATCCACAGCGCCGAATATTGATGCCATTGCTCCGGTTATAAGTGCATTGAATCCCAAGGAGATAGTTGTCTGTGATGACATTAAAACGAAAATAGATTCATTGGCCACCGGAGACCAGGAAACCTTTGGTTGGCTTTTGGATGGAAAACTTCTATCCCCTGTGCCGGTCTACTATTTTGATTGGCAAAATTGTCATGGGCTCCTAAAATCAACTCTCGGCGTTATGAACTTGCGCGGCTACGGGATCCAGGACCATCATCCGGCGATTGGTGCGGCCGGTGCGCTGCTTAAGTATGTGTCAGATAATCTAAGGCAATCGCCCACAAACATAGTAACGCTAAAGGAATACATTTCGCAAAAAAATCTGGTGGTTGATCCCTCGACGATAAAAAATCTCGAAATCTTTAGGTCTTCGGGCGGAACGCGTAAGGGATCATTTTTGGACGCCATCGATCACACGGTTACTCCCATGGGTGCCAGAATGTTGGAAAATTATCTGATCACGCCATCATTGAACATTGATGAAATAAAATCTCGAAACAATTGTGTGGAAAAATTTTTTAATAATGTGACAGAATGTGTTGCATTGCAGGAATCTATGTCCTGTATTTGTGATATACAAAGGGTTTTGACTCGGTTGCAAAACAATCCGCGCAACCCCCGGGAGCTTGGTGCTCTGAGAAGTGCATTGGGCCAATTGCCAAAAATCAAAAATATCTTAGCAGCAATTAGTTGTACTGATATTGCCAGGTTTAATAACGGTATTTATGCCTGTGCTGATCTCAGGAATTTTCTAATCGAAGCATTGGCCGATGAGTTACCCAATGATGTAAATGGCGGTGGTTTTATACGCAAAGGCTTTGATTCGGAAGTAGATAAATTGAGAGCTGTTGGAAGTGACAGCAAATCCTGGCTTACGGCCATGGAGGCCGAGGAGCAAAAAAAGACCGGCATAAAATCGCTGAAAATAAAATATAATAGCAATTTCGGTTATTTTATAGAGGTCACAAAATCCAATGTCTCGTTGGTGCCAGATCATTATATCCGCCGACAGACAACCGTTGGCGCTGAACGATATATAACTCATGAATTGCGAGAAAAAGAACACGAAATCCTGTCGTCGGAAGAAAAATTGATGAACCGCGAGTTTTTTTTATTCGGTGAAATTGTGAAAAAAATTCTCAGCAAGAGCCAGGAGTTTTTTTCGACGGCTAAAAGCATTGCAGAAATTGATGTGCTGTGCGGCTGGGCAACCATCGCACGAGACTATGGCTATTGTAAACCCGAATTGGTAATTGGCGATGAAATTGATATTAAAAATGGCAGGCATCCTGTTGTGGAGCAAATGCTTAAAAAATCCTACCAACCCATTGCAGATTCCAGAAGTTTTGTGTCCAATGACTGTTATTTGAGCTCGTCGACAAACCAAATCGCATTGATAACTGGACCAAATATGTCCGGAAAATCCACCTACATAAGGCAGGTGGCCCTCATAGTTTTAATGGCTCAAATCGGCCACTGGGTCCCAGCCGACCATTGCAAAATCGGCATTGTTGATAGAATATTTTCTAGAATTGGAGCCAGCGACGATCTGTCAAAGGGCAGTTCTACGTTCATGGTTGAAATGAACGAAACCGCTAATATAATAAATAATACGACGAATCAAAGCCTAATTATTTTGGATGAAATTGGCCGCGGGACCAGTACCTATGACGGCTTGAGCATCGCCTGGGCCGTGGTTGAGCACTTGCATCGGGGGAATAAATCCGGCCCGAAAACGTTGTTTGCTACTCACTATCATGAACTTACAAAGCTTAGCGAAAGTCTTTCGCGTCTGACCAATTATTTTGTTGCCGTCAAGGAATGGAACGATGAGATCATTTTTTTGAAACGCGTAATGAAGGGTTGTTCAGATCGTTCCTATGGCATTCAGGTCGCCAGATTGGCTGGCATTCCAGTCTCGGTGATAGACAGGGCGAAGGAAATTCTGGCCATGCTCGAAACCGAAGGTTCTATTAGCCGTTCACTAAAAAATAGAAAACCTTCTCGCCAAGGTGGTTACAATGATGACCAGCTGAGATTATTATGACTCGACTTGGCGATAGATTGTATTAAATCCATAGATGTTTACATTGATGAGGCGTTGTTCAAGTAGAAATTTATGGACCAAGGAAGCTGTGGCGGCAAAGGTCAAAAATATTGATCTTCTGTCTCATAATTCGTACACTATCAGTAGGTTTTCTGGCAGGATCATTGGCATTGATCCAAGTCTCCGTGGTACCGGATTTGCCGTCATTGACATATATAAATCTCAAGAAGCTCAGCTGATATTTTCGAAAACTCTGAAGATGTCGCCGAAATATACCCAGAGCGAATGTGTGCTAAAAATAGCCGAAGATATTTATGCAAGTTGTTGTGAATATGGACCTTGTGTGGCATCAATGGAACAAGCCATATATGTGCAAAATTTTCAGACAACTCAGATTCTTGGCATGGCTCGGGGGGCTGCCATGGTTTCGCTGGCCAGGAGGCGGATTGATCTGTATGAATACGCTCCGCTACGGATTAAGCAGGCAGTGGTGGGGTTTGGTCAGGCAAAAAAAGATCAAGTAGCCGCCATGATTAGGTCTATCCTTAAGCTAGAAAAAGAGTTACCTTTCGATGAATCCGACGCTTGTGCTGCGGCGCTATGCCATGCCTTTAGTCTCAAAATTTCATGAATATCATTGTAAAAGGTCTGGGCTACGATATTGTGGAAATTTCTAGAATTCATCGATCTGTGGAGCGGTTTGGTGACAATTTTTTGAGTAAAATTTTTACATCCCAAGAATTGGATTATTGTTTTGCCAAAGCCAATCCTTATCCCTCTCTGGCCGTTAGATTTGCTGCAAAAGAGGCCTTGGCGAAAGCTCTGCAAACCGGTATAGGTGCTGAATTTTCATGGAAGGCGTCTATGGTAAAAATAGGCATTCGTGGGGAGCCGATGGTTGAATTAAATCAACAGGGGTTAGTGCTTTTGAAGTCGTTGGCAGCGACTGACATAAAGATTTCTTTATCCCATACCAGGCTCCTTGCCAGTGCCGTTGCGATGGTTATGTAGCTATGTAGTGTGCGAGCGGTTTACGCATTTTATATATCATACATTATGGCTGTTGAAAGGATTTTTTTTATTTTGGAAAATTTGACAAATTAACTTGACTTGGTGTAATGTTTGCCTAGCAAAATGCCTGTGAATGGTACACATATAATTTTTCGTGGAGCCCATAGGGTGGTTAGCCAGGATGAATTGATAGATAAGTTAAACAGTGGCAAGCGGTTAAATATCAAATTTGGAGTGGATCCAACCAGGCCGGATTTAACCTTTGGCCATATGGTGGTTTTTAATAAATTACGTCAATTTCAAGAACTTGGGCATCAGGCAATTCTTTTGATTGGTGATCATACTGCTACGGTGGGTGATCCGTCTGGGCGATCGGCGGAGAGGCCTCAGTTAACCAAAGAAGAAGTCAATAGTAATGCACAAACCTATTTGGCTCAAGCATTTAAAGTTTTAGATAAGGACAAAACGATTGTGCGAAGAAATAGCGAATGGTTTGGTAAAATGACCTTCGATGACATGCTTTTGCTGGCAAGAAAAATGACCGTGGCGCGGATGCTCGAGCGCGATGATTTCGAAAAAAGATACAGATCCAATGTGCCCATTTCGATAGTTGAGTTTTTGTATCCGCTGATGCAAGGTTACGATTCCGTTATGCTGGAGGCTGATGTGGAACTTGGAGGCAGTGATCAACTATTTAATATGTTAGTTGGTCGGGCATTACAAAGAGATGCAGGTCAGGTTGAGCAATGTGTTTTGAGCATGCCGTTACTTGTCGGTTTGGATGGCACGAGAAAAATGTCTAAAAGTTATGATAACTACATATCATTCAACGAGTTACCCGGCGATATGTTTGGTAAGGTCATGTCCATTTCCGACGAGACGATGTGGATGTATTATGAACTATTGCTCGGTATGACGGCTGGTGAAGTTAATGAAAAAAAGGCTTTACATCCGATGGTTGCTAAAAAAACCCTTGCCCATCTACTGGTTGCAAAACTGTACACTAAAGAGGTGGCCGATGGGGAATTGGAAAATTTCGAAAGTGTGTTTTCCAGGGGCGAAATTCCAGCGGAAATGCCAACTTTTTCGCTAAAATCATTGGCCGCTTCTGCCGGCGATACAAATATCGTTAACTTGTTGACCAGCACAGGATTACTGTCTATTAGCAAGAATGAAATGCGTCGAATGATAGAGCAAAGGGCTGTGAGGGTCGATGGTAATGTGATTGACGATATAAATTATTTATTACCTCATGATGTGCGTGATCATGTTGTCATTCAATATGGTAAGAAAATGTTTATAAAATTAGTAATGTGATCTGAAAAAGTTATGATTGATTCTTTCAAAAAAATTTCCATAGTTCTCAGATAGATTTAAATATTTTTGTAAATTTATGAACTACGAACGTACATCCAATCCGGTTTTTAGGGATAAATACTTCGATGTGGCCGTTGAAGATGGTTGCCAAATGACAGTGGCCGGTACCGTAACAAAGACATCTTTGTTGTTGATGCTGACAGTGTTAGCGGCAGCTTTTGCCTGGACGAGGAAGTATGCATCCTTTGATGATGTGCTATCGAAGGCTGTGCTATTTTCAATGTTGGCTTTTGGTTGCAGTTTATTTACATGTTTTAAGCCTTTGTTAGCGAAATATTCAGCGCCGCTCTATGCAATTTTAGAAGGGCTTGTGCTTGGCAGTCTATCTCTTATATTTGAGATGAAATACCATGGTGTTGTCATCCAAGCAGTTGCACTAACATTCGGAGTTTTTAGCGCGATGCTGTTTATTTATAGAACAGGGCTTATTAAAGTTAATGAAAAGTTTGCCATTGGTCTGTTTGCTGCTACGGCAGGCATTGCCATTGTTTATATTATGAGCTGGTTGTTCAGCTTATTTGGTGGTTCTGGTTTCAAATTTCTTTACGGTTCTAGCAATTTTAGTATAGGATTTAGTGTATTTGTAGTGATCATCGCCGCTCTAAATCTGGTAATGGATTTTGACTACATCGTTAAGCAAAGCAAAGCTGGTGTCCATAAAGATATGGAATGGTTTGCATCCTTCGGACTGATGGTGACTTTGATTTGGCTCTATATGGAGATTCTGCGATTGTTGGTAAAGCTCAATGAGCGACGCCGTTGATGAAGTTGTTGGTTATCAAGCCATCATCTCTAGGTGATATAGTCCATGCATTGCTGATAATTTCTGAACTTAAGATTCGTCGGCCTGAAATTTCAATCGATTGGGTGGTGAAGTCAGAGTTTTTCGAGCTGATTGAAGCTTCGAAATTGGTAGATGATATCATTGTTTATAATAGAAAAGGTGGCATTAGGTCATTTCTGGAGACGTTGTTGCAAATCAGGCGCAGCTGCTATGACGCTGTGTGGGATATGCAAGGATTAGCCAGGAGTGCTCTAATGGCATTGGCAGCCAGGTCCAACTGTAGAATTGGCCGTAGAGACTCGCGAGAATTAGCCTGGCTTGCCTATGAGCAAAAGGTTAAATATTATCCAGATAAATTTGCCCATGCGGTGGATATATTGCGACCGTTTCTGCTGTCCATTTGCGATAGTGATGATATTTCCGGCCGGATAAATTTCCCCATCGACGAGTCAGAAAATTTTTTAAAATTAATAAAAACTTTGACGAACAACGAGTATTTATGCCTATTTCCTGGTAGCCGCAGGAAAGAAAAAGCATGGCCATATTTTGCTCAATTAACCAAACTTTTGCTTGATAAAACTCAGTTTAACGTCCTATGGCTTGGCGATGCAATTTGTCCAGATGGTGTTGATAGCGATAGGTTTATGAATTTTTGTGGCAGAACAAGCATTGGTGATGTAATAAATTTTATAAAAAAATCTAAACTTGTGATTGCCAATGACAGCGGTCCGATGCATTTGGCTGCAGCAATGAAAGTCCCTGTGCTAGGCCTATTTATCGCGACGGATCCAAAAAAATATGGTCCCTATCCATCCTGGTCCAAATCGAACTTCGTGCTTTCAAAAGAAAGTGATGAAAAAATATTCAATGAAAATGTTGTATTTGACAAAATTATTTCGATTGTAAATAATAGTTATGAATAGATTGATTTTAATCTGTACAGTGTTTTTGTGTTTATTGGGCTGCGCAACCTGCAAAACGGTTATGAATAGGAGCGATGCCGTAAATAAAAAGAATGGTTTGACGGCATTTAACCCCAAGCGTCGCAGTCAGTTACCAAAATATTCGCTGGCGATTATGGCCCGTGGCAAGGCCGATAAGGATCGGATGAGCAGGTATTTAAGGCATAATAATAGCAAAATTTCTAAGCAAAAAGCCGATTATTTTGCCAGTACGTACATTGCCGAATGTGCAATCGAAGGTGTGAATCATGATATTGCTTTTACCCAGATGTGTCACGAGACCAATTTCTTAAGGTTTGGAGGTCAAGTTAAGCCAAATCAAAATAATTTTGCTGGGCTCGGAGCCACCGATAATGGTGCAAACGGAGCTTCATTTCCAACCATTAAGATTGGTGTAAGAGCCCAGGTCCAACACCTTAAAGCCTATGCATCAACAGCTTCACTAAATAGAGATCGTGTTGATCCGCGATTTGAGAATGTTGTTAAAGCCGGCTATTGTGGATCAGTCAAGGTTTTAGATAATTTGACTGGCAAGTGGGCCACGGATCCGGCCTATGCTAATAGCATAAAAAAGAAACTTCGCGACATGTTTATGCTAAAATGACAAGCTTCTACTTCTTTTTGGTGAACAGCGAGTCCTTCCGTTTCTTGACATCGCCGGTGTAACGTTCTTCGGCGGAAAATTCGTGTACAGCTGCTACCAACGCAATGGTATTGAGTATGGTATTATCCGAAATATCGAGCAAGTCTAGTGTGCTACCCTCCAATGTTGATAAATCAGTTTTTACAATTTTACTTTTTTCTAAATTCAACTGATTTGGCGAATTATTTTGGTTGTTGTTGTTTTGTTTCACATTGGTATTGCTTGAAGTTGCTTTCGCATTTGCAGGATTTGCCTTGTTATTTTTACTGTTCTGTTTATAAGCACTTCGCATTTCCCTCACACTGTTTAACATGGATGAAATGCTACTTCTAAAATGTTGAGCTGAGATCTGAAATTCTTTAAATTCAATAAGGCAATTTATGAAAAATGACGATGATTTATCAAGTTTTGTATTTTTAAATCTAACGGAACCATCAGCATTTATGTCTATATTTGACTCAGCTTTGCATGATTCGTAGGTATTTTTCATGGTTGCCAAATCTTTTTTAAGTTCTTGTATATTTTTATTGTAATCGAAATCGATGGCCTGGAGATCTTTTTCGGTTTTATCGAGAGTATCATTTAACATATTTAGGCGTTCGCCCATGGTCGCTGCCTCTTCCTTTATATACTTGGTACAGATGCCATAGGCCTGGGCTTGGGGATAGGAGGATAGCAATTTTTTCCAATGTTCCGTGGTGTAACAATGAAGTTTCACTCCGGATGGTAGCTCTTTAATTTTGGCCGAAGGAAATATGGCTTTGATGGGTGTAATCTCCAAAGATTCAATGGGCGCGACTTCCGATACTCCAACCACATTAGATATGCACCATGTGCCAAAACATGAACTAATGATAAATATGTTGCGATTAAATTTCATAAGCAATCTAGGAACGTGTTTCCATTCTGTAGATTAGACGATTTATGTCAATGAAGTTAACTTAATCAATATTGATTTTTCAACCATAGGCCGCAGCTGACCATGGGGATGCTCAGTAAGTCGTTGTCAGATAAATGGAAAGCATCATGCAAGCCATTCATATTTACGCATTCTGTATCAGCAAGTTGTATAAAATTTTTGAAATTTATTTCGGCTAAATCGAAGGTGGCCGGTGAAAAATGTGGATTTATCGCGAATAGCAATTGCTCATTGCCGAGCTCATGGTTGGCGTTGAATAGTATGGCAATGGCTGAATTGTTTTCAATTGGGCCAAAGGCTCTTAGATAATTTTTTGATGGTCTTTTTTCCGGCCGTAAAAGTTTGCCGAGCTGGGATTTTCTGAGTTTTATATAGTCGCTCATATATTTATGAGTTGCGGAGTATTCAGCACCTCTTCCATAGCTTAGGGCATTTAAATCGCCCCTTTTGTAAGTATTTTGCACACCGGATTTGGAATGGAGGATATCGTGGCCGGCAGCAAACATGGGAATTCCGATGGAGCTGAGGAGGAGTGCTATGGATAAATTAGTACGCCGACGATCGATGACCGTCGGCGTTTTCCCATCGTTATTTGGGTTTTCAGTGATCCTATCCATCCAGCTCCTGTCATCATGAGAGGATACATAATTCACCGTTTGTGCCGGGAAACTGGACCTGTATCTGAGTGAGCCGCCGATAAAATACTCCAGGCCTTCTCGGTTTCCGTTGCCAAGAATATAGTCTGCGGCGAAGTTCCGATATTCATCGTTCCAGGCCGAAAATCCAGTACTTCTGATTTCATTACCTATGTGTCCTCTGAAACTCCATGGTTCGGCGATTAAAATAACAGATTTTTTGATTTTTTTTAATGTATTTTCTGCTTTTTTCAGAAACTCGAGGCCTAACAATTCTGCAAGGTCGAATCTAAATCCATCCACGTCATACATTTGAATGAAATGGCACAGACTATCTAGAATTAATCTGGTGCTCATAGGGGTTTCGGTACGCAGGTCGTTGCCACAACCGCTATAGTTTTCAAAATTGCCGCCATTGATTCGAAAATAGTATTCTTTATCAATGCGTGCCAGGTAATTCGGTTCGCCGACGTGGTTATACACCACATCTAAAATCACGGCTATGTTGTTACGATGGAAGGAATTAACCAGATTTTTGAATTCTGAAATTTGCGATCCTGTGGTTGGATGTAATGCATAGGCGCTGGATGGCGAGAAGTAATTGACTGGCATGTAGCCCCAGTGATATTCTTCCTTTGTATTGTTATCGAATTCCTGGATGGGTTGTAATTCCACTGCATTGATTCCCAGATTTTTGAAGTAATTATTTTCATCGGCTAGAATTTTGCAGAGGCCGGAAAATCCAAGTCGATCTTGATCGCTCATTTCGTATCTATAATTCGTCAAGATGTCTCGAATATGGGCTTCACAGATGATCAATTCGCTCCATTGTGGTGGTTTGAAATCATTTTCTTGGCTCACATGTTTGGGTGTATCGACTATGATTCCGGGGCCGTGTTTGCTTACCATGGCTATGGCATAGGGGTCGATGACGATGGATTCGTTGCCAGATTTATCAGTTAGGATATAGTTATAATATTTTCCTGAGAGGTTTTTTTTGACGGAGTATTCCCAGAGGCCGTCGCAGTCCTTGGTCATTGGAATCATATTTGGTTCACTATGAAGTGTATCCGTTAGGACCAGTGTGACCTTTGTGGCTCTGGGGGCGAACAGAGCAAAGTGGGTGCTATGGTTGCTCACCTGGGCTCCGAGTTTTTTGTCCGACTTTTTATTGGCTAATAGGCCAGAGTGATCTATGTTAGTCGGAGACTGATCGTTGCCGAACCTGATCTGGAGATTTTTGTTGAAGTCAAAATCGTCGCATTTTCTATAAAAAGAAAAGCAGTGGTAGCCGGTTTGGCTGGCGTTGTATTGAAAATTTGTGATGCCATTTTCGCAGCGGGCGATATTTTGGCAATCCGGAGGTAGAGAAGTCCAGTAGCCATTCTCGGAGACGAATTTAAATTGAGATAGGTCTGGAATTTTATTTGGATTCATTCGGATGACCCAGCAGAGTTCACCGCAGACAAGTTCTGGTGTTAGTAGCCATTCTTTGCTTTTTACATCCGGTGTCCAGTGGTTGAATGTGCCGGCCAGAAAAAATTTCGATGTGCCAGATTCTTCCAATGGTACCAAGTTTGGCAACATTATGAATATTAATAAATTTCTTTCTGAAAAATAGCCGGAATTTTTTGCAAATAGGAATGGGTCGATGCGATTGACTTGCAGATGGCTGGGCATTCCATCTTCTGTGAACTTCACCGGTGGAAGGCCACGTTCGTTCTGTTTCCAATCGTTTTTTAGGAAAAGCACACCTTCTTGTGCACTTACCCAGAATGCTCGCAAAATGTTATTGCTCATTGCATACCAGCTAAGAAAATTCAATAATTTTTTTGTGAATATGCAACAGCAAAATGTAGTGAAAAATTGAATATCTTTTTTATTTTTTTGGAGAAAAGGTTTTGGGATGAATTATTTTTCCATTGGTGCGATGATTTTATTCTTTGGGATGATTTTTGCTTGCATTTTTTAGTTTTGTTATTAGTGTATCTATAGATTCTTTTCTGGCACTTTCTATTGTTTTAAAAAGCGCCACTTCGAAATTTATTTTGCTTACTATTCCATTTTTTACCGAATCTTTGGCAGAAGAGATTGATTCTAACATGCAGACCCAATGGGTGGGTTGTTCATCTGATGCGGCCAAAGTGTTCTCTAGGTGCTTATGAATCAGTTTTTCTAGATCACATAGACTATGATAAAAATCACAACCTTGGGTTGATAGGTTGTTTGAAAGCTTTATTATTGATTTGTAATCCTTATTTAAAAGTGCGGTAAGTAATTCTGATAGTTGGTCATGGGATGCTAGGCCATGGGCTGTAATCACATCTATTTCTTTTATGGGGCCGTTGCAGAATGATGCCATTTGATCGACGATGGTTTGAGCATCACGCATACCGCCGTCGGCCATGCGTATTACTGCTTCAAGGGCAAGAGGCTCTATTTCAATTTGTTCCGCTTTAGCTATTTCCAAGAGCTTAGTTTTTAATATTTCTTCGCCGATGGGTTTGAACTCAAATCTTTGGCATCGCGATGCGATTGTTAGTGGAATTTTTTGGGCTTCGGTGGTGGCAAATATGAATTTTACATGACTTGGTGGTTCTTCAAGTGTTTTCAGCAGAGCATTAAATGCCGAAGTGGATAGCATATGAACTTCATCTATTATATATATTTTATAGCGGCATTGGCCGGGGAGGTAGTGGCATTCGTCGCGCAGATCTCTTATTTGTTCGACGGAGTTATGTGAAGCGCCATCTATCTCTATTACATCTATGCAGTTACCATCTAGAATTTCATTGATCAGGTGGGAATTTTTTGGGAGGTCGATGGATGGTGCGTCCTTTGCATTGAGGGCGGCAGCCAGGAGTCTCGCCGTTGAAGTTTTTCCGGTGCCTCTTGGGCCGACGAATAGGAATGAATGGGCCACTCGGCCGGCGACTATGGCATTCTCCAATGTTTTGATAACATGCTCCTGGCCAACGAGTTCTTTAAATGTTCTTGGTCGCCATCGGCGGGCTATTACCTGGTATTCCGTGTTCAATTTAAATTTATGGCATTCAAATTACCGAAAATTTCAATCAAAATTTGTATCTGGTTGCAATTTTAATAAATTTTATCAATGTCTTTGGAGATGAGGCAGTTGCTAGCGTTGGTGCTCTATGAATTTCGCACATTGTTTTTATCACCGGTGGCCTATGTGGTTGGATTGGCATTTTCGCTGCTTATGTCCTTGATCTTCTTATTTTTGCTGGACGACTATTCTCGATTTTCGCAGCCATGTCATTTGATGGTGCTATTTTTCAAATCCATGTGGCTGCCAACGGTATTTTTTTTGCCGGTGATTACGATGAGATCCGTTGCGTTGGAACGAGATAATGGCATGCTTGGCACATTTATTTTGTTGCCGATTCGGCGCATTTGGATTGTGCTTAGCAAATTTTTCGTGACCTACTTTTACTACATGATTTTGTGGCTGGGTATATCCACCTTTCCGTTCATTGCGAGGTGCATTTCGAGAGAATTGGCATTGTCATTGCAAATTACTGATAGCGTTATAATTAATGGTGGGATATTTTTTATTTTTTGCAGCAGTATGCTTTTCATATCCATTGGGATTTTCATAGGTTCGGTTGTGCCCAGCCAGTTGGCTTCCAGTGTGGCTAGTTTTGTGGTATTATTTTTCATTTTGGTTGTGGGACAGGTGTTACAATGTGCGGCTGTACAAAACTACTTCGATGGCATGCACATACAGAATGTTTCTGATATTATGAATGTGTTTATGCAGATTGAAGATTTTTGTAACGGCATTATTGACACGAGGGTGATTATATTTTATATAAGCGCGGCTTGTCTATGTTTATTTGCGACGGCCATGGTCATTGATAGACCATAGTCATTAATGAGATTTTTGGGAAAATTTATGATTTATTTGTTTGTATTTGGTTTGTTTATGTTTGGCAATGTTAGTGATGCGGCTGTGGCAGTTTTGTCAAAAAAATATGATAAAGTTGGACTTGAAAATCAGAAAAATTTTCATTCCGTAGGATCAATGGATGCTATATTAAATAGACGGAGTATTAGAAGTTATACATCGGAACCTGTTAATGGTGAACATGTAAGCATGATTTTAAAGGCTGGGTTTAGTGCACCATCGGCCATGGGGTCGAAGCCGTGGCATTTCATTGTTGTGGATGATCGGGTGATTTTGGATAGACTTGCTGAGAAGCATCATTACGCTGGCATGCTGCGATCGGCACCATTGGCAGTGCTGGTTTGTGGCGATAAGTCGTTGGAATCCATACCGGATAAATTTGAGCAAAACTGTTCTGCTGCTACGGAAAATATTTTGATAGCGGCCACGGCCTTAGGGCTCGGTTCTGTTTGGGTTGGTTGCTATCCGGATGTGGATGTGATGAAAGGTTTTAGAATGATATTAAATATTCCAGAAAAAATATTTCCGTTCGCCATAGTTCCTCTGGGGCATCCATTGCAAACTCTTTCTCCGAGAGATAATTATGATTCAGAGAGGGTGCATCTGAATGGATGGTGATTTATGATTAGATTACAAATTTTTTATTTTGTGCTTGCCTAATGGCTTTTTGGTTAATTTAAATGGGCATTGTTGTGAGACGAAATGGGTTCGCAGGTTTTTTTAGATAGGAGAGACGAGGGATAATGACAATTCTGTTTTGGGTGATTCCGGTAGTTGCGGTATTTGCGTTGATTGTGGCTAGATATTTTTACAATTCAATGATGCTTGAATCCGCTGGAACGGATAGAATGCAGGAGATCGCTGCCTATGTAAGGACCGGCGCATTGGCCTATTTGAAGCAGCAATATAAAGTTGTGGCTGTGGTATTTCTGATCCTTGCTGTTATTCTTGGAGTATTATCATTTGGTCTAGACTTGCAGAATGATTGGGTACCGTTTGCTTTTATTTCGGCAGGTATTTTTTCGGGTTTGGCAGGTTTTTTAGGAATGAAAACAGCCACAAATGCTTCATCGCGAACAGCTTTTGCAGCATCTAAATCGTTAAATGATGGGCTTCGGGTAGCCTTTAGGAGCGGTGCAGTGATGGGTCTAGTGGTGGTTGGATTAGCGTTGCTGGACTATTCGATTTGGTTTCTGATATTAGATATTTTTGAAGATGCCATAGATCCGTCGCAAAAACTGATAATCATAACTGGCACGATGCTCACCTTTGGCATTGGCACGTCTTTGCAGGCTCTTTTTGCCAGGGTCGGCGGTGGTATTTTCACCAAAGCTGCCGATGTGGGAGCTGATATGGTTGGAAAGATTGAGTCTGGCATTCCGGAGGATGATCCCAGGAATCCGGCGGTAATTTCTGATAATGTAGGCGATAATGTGGGCGATGTGGCCGGCATGGGTGCCGATTTATATGAGTCTTACTATGGATCCATTTTGGCTGCTGCGGCGTTGGGTGCAGTGGCATTTTTGGGCGATGGAGTGGAGATTCAGACGAAAGCCGTTCTCGCCCCGGCGCTTATAGGAGCCGTAGGTGTAATTTTATCCATAGTTGGTGTATTTTGCGTAAAAACTAAGGAAAATGCGACGACTTTGGAACTGCTTAGATCGCTAGGGTATGGAGTGAAGTTCAGTGCGGCCCTGATATTCATAGCATCATTCTTGATTCTATATCTTCTTGGCATACCGAACTATGTTGGCATATGGGGGGCTGTGGTTGTTGGTTTGATCACTGGCGAAATAATAGGAAAATCATCTGAATACTATACTTCTCAGGCCTATACTCCGACCCGGCGAATTGCTGGCCAATCTCAAACCGGTGCTGCGACAGTGATAATAAGCGGCATTGGTACGGGCATGATATCGACGGCCATACCGGTTGTGGCAGTGGTTTTGGGAACCATATTGGCCTTTGGATTTGCCACTGGGTTTGATCAAAGCAAGATGACCGTTGGATTATACGGCATATCCATAGCTGCCGTTGGAATGTTGTCTACTTTGGGCATAACATTGGCTACCGATGCCTATGGCCCGATCGCTGACAATGCCGGTGGTAATGCTCAGATGAGCGGTTTAGGTGACGAAGTGCGAGTCCGCACCGATGCATTGGATTCTCTAGGCAATACCACGGCTGCCACCGGAAAGGGCTTCGCCATTGGTTCGGCTGCATTGACGGCATTGGCTCTGATTGCTTCCTATGTCACTGGCATAAAGGTTGGTTTGATGAAGATTGGGCAAAATTTTGTAATAGTTTCCGGCGAAAGTATTCCGGTTTCCGACGCGACTATGAACGATTTTATGAGTTACTATGGAGTGCATTTGCTTAATCCAAAAGTGCTTATGGGATTGTTCGTGGGAGCAATGATGTCTTTTTTATTCTGTGGATTCACCATAAATGCAGTGGGGCGCGCGGCATCAAGCATGGTCGATGAGGTACGCAGGCAATTTAAGGAAATTTCAGGTATAATGGACGGTTCCGCCGTTCCAGATTATGCCAGATGTGTAACGATTGCCACCTATGCTGCTCAGCGAGAAATGATTGTGCCAGCGCTCTGCGCTATAATTGTACCAGTGGCCATGGGTTTTGTTTTTGGAGTCCCCGGTGTGATAGGCCTGTTAGGTGGTTCTCTTTCAAGCGGTTTTGTATTGGCTATTTTCATGGCCAATTCAGGAGGTGCCTGGGATAACGCAAAAAAATATATCGAAGAAGGCGCCATGGGGGGCAAGGGTTCTGAAGCACATAAAGCTTCGGTCATCGGCGACACCGTCGGAGATCCCTTCAAAGATACGGCTGGTCCAAGCTTGAACATATTGATAAAATTGATGGCCATGGTGTCATTGGTTGTGGTCGGAGCCACGGTAGCCTATAGTATTTTTTAGCATATATTCTTCATAGAGACTGAGTTGCAAATTAATGTTGTTTGATGATGTGATTATTTTATATCCAGAAAAATATAAAAAATTTTAATTTATAATGAGTGGCCCATCGAGAACTCCGCCCTATAGTGTGGATTTTGAGCAGGCTTTGCTTGCGTCGTGCATAATTGAAGGTGGTCAGGAAAGTATCGCCATCTGCATCGAAGAAAAAATTCATCCAAGTTCATTCTATATGCCAGTCCATCAGGTTATTTTCAAAGCGCTGCTTGATCTCTATGCTGAAAATTCTCCGGTCTCAGAACTGATTCTGGCAGAGAAGTTATCTAGTCGTGGAGAATTAGAAAAAGTCGGAGGCTATGATTATTTGAGTTCCATAACAAACCGAATCGACACTCCGGTCCATATCATTCACTATATCAATCGGGTACGTGACCTGGATTTGCTCAGAAAAATTATAAAAATTTCCCGCGAAAGCATCGAATCTGCCTATGCCGGGGTAGATGATGTCAGCCAATTCGTAGAGACTGTTGAAAAGGCAATATTTAATGTGAGTGAAAACCGTCTTTCGGATTCGGCCCAACCAATAAAAATTGCAATTAACGATGCTATTGTGCTCGTACAGAACCTGTTGCAACACCGTGGTGAACTAAGTGGTGTGGCTTCAGGTTTCAATGATTTGGATCGCCTGACCTTTGGGTTTCATCCCGGCGAGATGATCATCATCGCAGCCAGGCCATCCATCGGTAAGACTAGTTTAGCTCTGAACATAGCAGAAAATGCCGTGCTAAAACCAGAGCGCAAAGTCGTTGTGCCGACGCTATTTTTCAGCCTTGAAATGAGTTCCGAGCAACTGGCAATGCGCTTGCTTTGTGGCAGAGCCGGTATGAATATGACCAAACTGCGCGATGGATTCATTACAAAAGAAGCTGCTACAAATTTAAATAAAGTTGCCAACGAGTTTAAAAGTGCACCATTATGGATAGATGAATCAACAAACATGTCTATAACTGAAATGCGGGCAAAGGCCCGGCGAATGCATAACAAAAATAAACTTGGATTGGTCATCATCGATTACCTGCAGCTGATTGCTGGTACCGACACCAGAGCCCCAAGGGAGCAACAAATATCAGAAATATCGCGAGGTGTCAAGGCCATGGCGAAGGAATTGGCTGTGCCAGTCATTGTTCTGAGTCAACTAAATAGAGAATCGGAAAAAGAAAAGCGTCAGCCGAGATTGTCGGATCTGCGAGAATCCGGCGCCATAGAACAGGATGCGGATGTGGTTATGTTACTCTCTAAGAAGAGGGAAGAGAACATAGATGAAGAAATTCCTTCGGACATTGCCATCCGTGAATTGATTGTTGCAAAACAAAGGAATGGTCCTACAGGTTTAATTCAGCTGGCATTTAAAAAAAGTTTAACCAGGTTTGAAAGTTATGCAGATGAGAATATCTGATTTTTTAAAAATATTTTGTTGGGTATATTTACTGCTTATAGTAACATTTAATGTTCGGGCAGAAGATATTAGAGAAGAGGAGATCGGGCCGATTATCCGCCGTATAGATTTGATATATGACGGCGATGTCCGCTGCAATATTCATGACAGCGTTGTTTTGGCCAACATACAACTCAAAGAGGGCAAGTGTTTTAGCCATTATCTGGCGGATAGATCGATAAAGTCGTTGTATGAAACAAATTTATTCGATTTTGTATCTGTCAAAATGGACATGTCTGAGCATGGCGAAGATGCTGTGGTGACCTTTGTCTTAATTCCGAGGCCGAAAATTTCAGCCATCAAGTTTGAAGGTAACAAAAAAATAGGTGTGAAAGTGCTGAGAAAGAAAATAAAAAGCACCACGGGCTTGGCATTTTCTGATGAAACGGCCAAGGATGATGTGTATGAAATATTTAATTATTATCAGGAAAGTGGTTATCCTGAACCGAAAATAGATTACGAAAAAAGGGTCGATTCATTGACCGGCAATGCAGAATTGGTGTTTCTGATTAATGAAGGAAGAAAGGCCAATATAAATAGCATAAATTTCATCGGTAACGGGGACATTGATGTCAATAAATTGCGCGATAAGATGCTAACCCAGAAATGGATGTTTCTCATATCCTGGATTAAAAATACTGGAAGATTTCGCCGCGAAATGTTTGAGGCTGATTTGGTCATGCTGAGAAAGGAGTTAAAAAATCACGGCTATCTGGATTCTTCCATCGATGAGTCGCAAATAAAATTGTCCTACGACAAGAAAAATCGACTTATTATAACCATCCCATTGGAATTGGGTGAAAATAAGTACAGCGTTGGTCGAGTGGAAATTAGCGGCAATAAAGTGTTCAAAACTAAAGCCTTAGAGAAAATTTTGAAGATTAAAGAAGGCGATATGTTTTCTCCAGAGGCCTTGGATAAAGCATGTACGAATATTCAGAATTTTTATGGCTTGAGCGGTTATCTTGATACCCAGGTGAGGATTATTAGAGATCCGAGTTTTGTCGATAATTCGATAGATGTCAAATTTGATATAGTCGAAGGCGAGGTGTCCTATGTGGGCGCAGTGAAACTTTCTGGCAATGTCAAGACAAAAAATAAGGTGATTTTGCGCGAACTGACCATTGCTCCAGGTCAAAAATTTAGCACATCAAAAATGAAAAGCAGCCAGGCAAAGCTGAATAATACTGGATTTTTTAGTGATGTTGACCTGGATTATGAAGATACGGATGAGCCGAATAAAAAAAATCTGAATGTGAACGTGCAGGAGGCAAATACAGGGAAAGTTTCTCTGGGTGGCGCCATAAGTACGATGAACAATGTCATGGTATTTGCAGAAATTTTTCAGACAAATTTTGATCTATTGAACCGTAAATCGAAATTTCAGGGTGGAGGTCAGAGAGCTAGAGCCAGGATTGAGGTGGGGACCCGGGCTAGTCAGCTTTTATTATCCTTCGAAGAGCCGTTTGTCTATGATAAACCACTGGCCGCCGGCATTGATCTTTTTCTAGCCAAAAATGAGTACAAGCGCTCGGATAATAATTATAGTGGTCCAAGTTATGATGAGCAACACATTGGCATGGAACCATATCTGAGAAAACGGCTTTTTGAACTTTGGGATGGAAGGCTTGCCTATCATATTGAACGGATGAAATTGTACAATGTGGGCAAGCGCGCTCCGCAGGATTTGAAAGATGAAAGCGGTTGGCGTAGCATATCTAAGGTTAAGTTTACGCTGGAACGGGATACGAGAAATAGTTTCGTCATGCCATCTAAGGGTTCATTGATAACCATAAATAATGAGTTGGCCGGTGGACCGTTTCTTGGCCAGACAAATTTCGCCAAGCTGGAACTCAGTGCTGCCCGTTGGTTTCCGCTTAGTAAAAGCGAAAATCACGTGATGGAGTTGATAGGAAAGCTCGGGGCCATAACGCCATATAATCATAAAAATATACCCTACACTGAACGGTATTTTCTTGGAGGCCAAAGTTATATGCGCGGGTTTGAATATAAGGGCATTGGACCAAAAGATGGTGAAGGCTATGTGGTTGGTGGCAATTCCTTCGGTTATCTTTGCTCGGAATATACCACAAAACTGGTTGGGCCAGTATACTTTGCAACCTTTGCAGAGGGTGGTTTTGTCAACAGCCATACCATGCGCTTCAATCCAAAAAATTATTGTGCCGATGTGGGCGTTGGCCTTAGAATAATGATACAAGGGGCACCTCTTAGGTTGGACTGGGGTTTCCCGGTGCATACACCCAAAAATTTTGGGAAAAAGGACAAGATGCAGTTCAATTTTTCATTCGGTGTTGTGTTTTAACTAGTTTAACAAGAGGTTGTTATAGTTTACCAATGAAAAATCTTGGTCGATGGCATAGGTCATTTCGTAGTTCTTTGCACAGCAGCCAATGGGCCTGATTCAGCAGATCTTTTCCGTGATTAATTCCTATTTCTAAAGCAATCAATCCATTGCGATTCAGAAACTTTTCTGACTGAGCTAGGATTTTCATGGCATCATCCAAGCCATGGTTTCCCGATAGCAGCGCCGTCACTGGTTCATAGTTCCTTATTTCTGGCTGAGAGAGACTTAGCTCTTCCTCTGACAGATAGGGCGGATTAGAAACGATGACATCGAAGAGACCTTCTAGGTTTGAAAACCAGTCCGATTGCAGAAAGGTCACATTATCAATGTGATTGATTTTCGAATTTTCGATAGCTAATGATATGGCATCCAAGCTCTTATCTATAGCGACGACCTCAGCATTGGTAAAATTTTTGGCCAGTGCCAATGCAATGGCTCCGGTGCCGGTACCAAGATCAAGTATTTTACTAACTTGTTTATCTCCAACTTCTTTGATTACAAGCTCAACCAGTTCTTCGGTTTCCGGCCGAGGAATCAGTGCCCGTCGATCGGTCCTTATTTTTATATCCAGAAACTGAGTTTCTCCGGTTATATATTGTAACGGCTCTCGACGGCCCCGGCGTATGATGGCATTTTTTATCGATGCTACTAGACTCACATCCAATAGATGATCAAAACGCAAATATAAATCTAACCTTTTGCATTTCATAATGTTAGCAAAAATTAGTTCCGCGTCTAATCTAGGGGATGACAACCCTTTCCTGGCAAGAAAAGCCTCAGATTTTTTCAGTAGATCTAGGAGGCTTTGCATGTAACTTTTTGTCACGGAACGGCCTATGGCCATAATTGCTAACATCACCAATGTAGGTCACTTTGTCTTTGTGTATGCACACAAGGAACTTTCTATGGCCATATTTTACCACAGTGAATGCAGATTTTAATCCAATTGCTTTTCTATCAACGATATATATACGATCCTCATTATCATAGTGAAGCCGAGAATGATCACAGTATCGTTGAGATTTGCATAGTCGCACGAGCAAAACACCACCCGCTGCAAGAGCAAGCAGAAAAATAATTGCCTTTATTGTGGCGTTAACTATCTCAGGATCAAGACCTTGTAAGTAATTTCCCAGTGATGTAAACCATCCATCCATCAGGCCGAGGTACTGTTCTTTCTAAATTCGCGATTTTCCTTGACCTTCATGGCACTTTTACCGATTCGGCCGCGGAGGTAATATAATTTCGCCCGCATGGGTACGCTTTCGCGTTCGACTTCTATTTTCATCACGTTTCGCGAATGGACAGGAAATATCCTCTCGACACCTTCGCCAAAGGAAATTTTTCTAACGGTGAAAGTTTCGCCTATGCCATAGCCTTTCCGGCAGAGGACAATGCCAGCGAAAATCTGTATACGTTCTTTATCTCCTTCGCGCACTTTGACATGCACGCGTACACCATCACCAACTTTGAAATTATCACGATCTTTTATCAGCTGACAATCAGTCAATTCTTTTATAATAGGGTTCATTTTTGTAAATCCTTGTTCCCTTCTAAGTGTTTTTTATCAGAATTCAACCATTTTCGAAAAATATCTGGTCTGCGCAACTCAGTTTTTTCAATCATCTGCCGAAGGCGCCATCTGTTTATTTCGATGTGGTTTCCCGATAGCAATACCTCTGGCACAGAAATTTCTTCGAATTTCACCGGTCTAGTATACTGTGGAAATGATAGCAATCCGTTCGAGAAGCTGTCCTGGGTCAATGAGTTAGCGTTACCGAGGACGCCTGGTACGTATCTGCATACTGCATCTGCTAGCACCGCCGAAGCCAGGGTTCCGTTGGTTATTATATAGTCACCAATGGAAATTTCCAAATTTACCCGAGATTTTCTTACCCTTTCGTCGATGCCTTCGTAATGCCCAGATAATAAAATCAGGTGTTTTTTTTGGGACAGCTCCTTGGCCAAGGCGGATGTTAACAGCTTGCCATCAGGGCACATATATATCACTATGGAGGTTTCTGTCCGAAATTTATCTATGGCTGAACATATTGGTTCGGCCTTCATGACCATACCAGCTCCGCCGCCGAATGGTCTATCGTCGGTTATTTTATGTTTGTCGGTGGCAAAATCGCGTATATTATAAACACCAAACTCAATCAATCCAGATTTTGTAGCTCTGCTCAATATGCTACAAGACACTACGCCATCAAGTAGTTGCGGAAATAATGATAAAAAATCTATGCGTAAATTAGGCAGACAATACTTTTCTCGAACGACGAATCAAAGTGCCAACGGTTTCCGTAGGCTTTGCTCCGACCCTAAGCCAATGATCAACCCGATCCATATCTAACATGAGCTCTGGGGCTTTGCCTCGGGCCTGAGGATCGTAGATTCCTAGTTTTTCGACAAAACGACCATCACGACGCCAAGAAGATTCCGCTACCACAATCTTGTATATAGGCTTATGTATAGCGCCATGACGCTGTAATCTGATTTTCAATGCCATAAAAATTTTTCTCTAAACTTTCCTTAAAGAAAAATGAAATGGAGGATCTGTCAAGCTATTTTGTTAGTCACTATAGGATCATTGGCATATTTTATATTAAATTATATTGAAATATCATCTCGGTATAGTAGAATAACATAGGGATGGTTGATATGGATGGAAGAAGTCTTGTCTTGATAGGGATGGTAATGGGACTATCCCTATCAAGCTATGCCTTGGCCAATAAATACTTACATAATGCAAAAAATGGGCATACTTCGGAGAATAATCAGCCTGCATACGAAGATGATGATGAAGAGGCTTTGGCTGAATCCAAGACTAAGGTGAATCCTAAGGCGAGAAAATCTAGTGTGAAATCCGTGGCAAATGCTAGCAAAGAAGATAATGACGAAGAGGCTTTGGTTAAATCCAAGACTAAGGTGAATCCTAAGGCGAGAAAATCTAGTGTGAAATCCGTGGCAAATGCTAGCAAAGAAGATGATGACAAGACTTTGGTTAAATCCAAGACTAAGGTGAATCCTAAGGCGAGAAAATCTTGTGTGAAGTCCAGGAAATATATTTTGCCAAAAAAGAAGATAGATATAAACGAAAAGAAGATAGATATAAACGAACAGTTATCATTTTATATATCTAAAAAGAAATCAGTGGGCATTGTTAACCCAGGGCCACCCAAGTATATTTTTGAAAAAGTATACCTATCCATCCAAGAACAGAAAGTGGACGCAGCGATGGTATTTTGCTGTTTCAAAACGGATGGTGGCATAAATGATAACTTTAAAATAGACTCGATACACATAATCCTGAAAAATGGAGATGTATTTATTTCTTGTAACAAAAGAAAAAGTACAGAAATCCTAGATAAAAAATCACTGGATCAATTAATAGACAAAAATACTAAATGTTCGACGTTTTTAATGGTAATTGTCAATAATGCGGCCGTAAATTTTATAAAATTAAACGGTGAGGATGGCCAAGATAGAAACATTATGGCCATGTTGAGTTATATATTAAGGAAAAATAGATATTATAAATTTACATTAAATATATCTGACAGCAAAAGATCAGATCATAAAAATATCACTACCAGATCATATGACTTATTACAAGGACAACCTACTAAATTAAATAGCCAAAGCAGTTCTGGAAAAATTATCTGGGAAAAAGTTAAATGCCTATCGCTGGGTTCGTATTGTTTGTGCAAAGAAGTAATAAAAAAAACCTATCCAATTATTGCCGGTGGCATAGGTATCTGCGTTAAGGGTCTTTTATTGCAAATCACGAAACCAAATGGTCCAATTTTCAGCATTGCAGGTAGCATGGGTGACAAAATTTTATCAGGGTTAGAAAACATGGATAATAGCATTGGATCATTTGCAGCAGATAATATTCGTGGAAGTAAGTTGGGCAGAGAATTATTTTCGATGATCACTACTGGTCTATTTGGTGAATTTACTAATAAATACTTGGACAATTATTCAGATAACCAAATAAAATCAGGTCTAAATGACCAAGGCATTGTTAACAAGATGGTACATTCAACTGCTGGTTTATTCCGTAATGGACTCGATATATCAACCATGTCCATCACTGAGCCAAAATTCATTGAATTCATTTGTGATGTCACTAATATTGCCCTAAGTGCCATTGTGGGAGATAATAGCACAGATCGTTTTTTAGACAAAGATAATCCCGAGTACCACAAATCCTGGTTTGCCATAGGGAAACAAAATTTTGCTAAAAAGTTAGGCATGTTACCTGGAGTGGGTGGATTTTTAAAAAATGCATTCGAAGATAAGGAAATGAGTCTAAAGGAAGCCCGTCAAGAAGAAGTTGCCCGAAGGGAAGATTACAAAAGAGCCAAAGATTGCTTGGATAGATATATAAAAAGAAAAAAGACACAAGAAGATGATCCTACACTGAAAACTCTCAAATTAGCCATGGAAGTTGCTGAGCTTAGATCCATGAGAGCTGGATATAAAACCCAGATCATTGATTTTAAAATTGATAGCCAATCCTACCAAGATGAAACTAAAAAAAATAATATAGAAAAAAGCCTAAAAGATACGGAAAGTAATATTTATGATAAGAAAGCCGAAATAATAAAAATTATGCAACAAAACAAATTGAAAATTTTGGATAATCTTAGGAAAAAATATGAAAATAACAATATATGATGGTGAATTTATGAGTTTAACTTTGGAAATGATAAAAGGAAACGAAAATGAAAATAAAAACTAAAATATTAACTCTATATTTAATAACGGTAATATTATGTCACTTAGGTAGTTATACCCATGCTTATTATGATTCTCAAAGCGAAGATGACGAATATTCAGAAGATTACAGCCAGCTGGAGGATTACGGCTGGCCAGAACGTAATAGTGAACCATTGCAGTTAAATAAATTTTCGAGAGCCAATGAAAATGCTTTTCCGTGTAATTTTATTAAAGAAAGTTACAAATTTAAATATGAAGACAATCAGGAATTTAGTAAATCTAGAAAGAATATTTGGAATGAAATATACAATTATATAGCCTTTTATAAACGAGCTGAAAACACAAATACCGAGCCTATAGATAGAGTTATTTTAGATGGAAAAGTAATTTTAAAAAATGAAACCATAGAATATATAGACATTATATATGCCACTGGAGATATCTATGTTTCATCTAGGGGTGGAAAAGATTTAGAGTATTTAAAACCGCAAACCAATGCTAAGTATAAACATTTTCATGGTAAAAAAGAATATTTTAGCTATGCAGAATTGCCGAGCTCTTCAGTGCCTTTAATCGTTTTGGAACATAAATCTCCCTATATGGACAAAAAAGTTTTTTATACGCAAAACATCAATGGTATTGGTAATTTCACGAATAAAATAAAGTCAACTAAGTTTAAAAAAATTGGTAATATAGAAGATTTTTTTGCGAAGGAACACGTGCCTTTGGAGCCGTCGGTATCTTACGGTACGCCTGCGTTTTTTAGGGCTACCGCTTCCAATGTTGTTATTAATAGTCCGCAGTCGCCTGGTATATTGAGTCGCGCTTTGAAGGGCGCTGGTTCATTTATTTGGCGTAATAAAGATAAAATTGCGCTGATAGGTTATTCAATTGCATCTAATTACTCTCCATTTATGCCACTCATTGCAAGCGGCATCAGATGTATCGCTGGTAAAAGGATTGATATCAATGGAAAAAGAATACATAATATGGTCAATGTTGTGAAAGAATTAACAATGAAAGGAAAAAAAATTATTGATAGATTTGAATTTCTGAAAAAAGAATTCGATAAAATAACAGGTTTCTCTAGTTTTGGCCAATGGGGTATCTACAATAATATAAAGACAATTGAAACCACTGTCAGTGGCATCGTAAACCTAGTTGATCGTACTTGTAATTATAAGAGCGATAGCGACGACGAAGATCTCAAAGACTATTTCGGAGATGAATATTGTGAGGGTTTAACCAAAGAAAGGAGAAAATTGATAAATGATATCAATGATTTATATGATGATCCTAGTAAAGTATATGCTATGGACGTTGGTTATCTAAGGGTAATTTTAAATGACTTAAAAGGGCCAATTTTTGAGAGTTTGATAAATATGGGTAAAAATTTTTCTTGGATGAAAGGTAGCTTTAGAGCGAAAAATGATACCAATGCTATAGCTTCTAATATTACCGAAAAATATATGATCTTTTATCTGAATAATATTGTCAGGATGACATATTTGATGATAATAATTGACACTAAAATTGGCGAAAAAGAAGAAAATATTTTTAATAAATATAAAGAATATTTAAAATGCGATTTAATCGATGAATTTGAATATAACGAAGAGAAGAGTGATGCAAGTGTCAAAACTCTTCTTCTTGAGTATAATACACCAGAACTGAGAATTAATCGTATCAAGGAATTAACCAAAAAAATTAAAAGAATTAGAGAAGAAATTAAAAAAACTAAGAAAAAAATATAAAATAAACAATAAAATAGGAGGGATTATGAGAACAAGAAAAATTATTTTAGGATTGTTATGGATAATACTATGTATCCCCAATACTAACGGCAATGGTAGTAATAGAGGGAGACGGAGTGATTATAAATCTAAACAATTCGATAAAAGGTCTATGAATAGTTATGGATTGCAAGGAAGTCAAATACCTAACGGCAATGGTAGTAATAGCGGGGGATGGAGTGATTATAAATCATTCTTGCCTCGTCGACGCTCTAATATGCCAAAACCTAAAAATATTTTTTCGCAAGAGATAGAAAGTTTCAAAGGAGTTTTTTGTGATATGTACAAAAGAATACCTGATTCTGATGAGCTATGCGTTTTATTAATACGCAATAATTCTGTTCAGGATAGAGAAGAAGTTAGATCGGTTAAAGATGCCTTAAAGGCTGATTTGATGTACATAATAATGAAAAATGGTTATGTATATAAGACCTTTCCAGATTATCGACATGAAGAGTATGCTAAATTTAATAAATTAGTGTATGAATCTGCCAAATTGCTAGGAGAAAAAGGCAAATATTTAATATGTTCTATTACAAAAGGAGATAGCGGCATCAGCAATATTTCAGAACAAGATGGCCGCATTTATAATATTCGTAATAATATGAACCAAAAAGCTTTATTTGATGAACAGGAAAATGACATAAGAAGTGATAGATTTAAATACTGTTGTGTCATATATAGTATAAATGAACAGATGCCCATGGTCATGCCCAGTGGCATGAAGAAAAGGCCTATTAAGCGGAATGAGTCTATACCTACAATTGATACCTCAATGGACAGTTCTTTTAAATGGAAACCAGTTCAGCCCAATGCGCCGCAGCAAAGTAAATTTCAGAGAGCTTTTTCTTCGGTAAAGTCATTTGTTAAAGGACATAAAACTGCCATAATAGTTGGAGCTGGTGCAGCGGCTAGTGCAGCCATTGGCGCATACTTTGGCCCGGAGATCAAAAATTTTGCATCATCCGCCTTTGGAAAATTGAAAGATTATTTTGACAATGCCAAGGATAATCATAACCAGATACTGGGGATACCAGAGACACCAGCATTAGCGTCGTTTTCAGCCGAAAAATCATCGATAATACCACCGACAGTGGTCACGCCAGAAACGCCATCAACGGCTCTGATGTTATATCAAGATGATCAATCTACCGCGGAGAAAGCTGCGAATTTCTTTAAATCAAATCCAAAAATAGTCATTCCATCGGAACAAAAAGTAGTCAGGATTGTCGAGGAAAGTAAACAGTTTAAAGAGAAGCAGAAAGAAAATCAGGAGAGGGAAGATGCCATGAAGGATGATATGAAAAAACTATACGGTAAAATAGGCTATATTAATAGCATAATAAACTCCGAAAATAATGAGCTAACTGGCATTGAAAATAAATACAAAGAATATTTACGGGTTTTAACCAATGGAGCAAATGATCATAATGCATTGGTAGAGAAAAAGATAGATGAAGTTGGTAAGGAATATGTTGATTGGGTTAACAACAATGTGGATGATTGTCAATATGCTTACAGAGCTAAAATAGATTCAGATGCTGGACTTATATACTCGGAAATGCTTCCCGATGGAGAAGGAAACCTAAAAGATCTATGTGAGGAATTTGATGATAAATATGGTAATGTAAAAGAATCTATGTTAGGTAGATATAATGAGGCTAAAAGAAAGTTTGATGCGTTATGTAAACGTTATTACTCAGTAAAGAAAAGTGCTATGGAATTAGGATACAGTGTTACAGAAATTATGGAAAAAAGGAAAAATCTGTTTATAAAAAATCCGTTTATAAATGATGGATCAAGTGGTAACAGTACATTCTATACAGCTAATATAGTTAATGACGAAGTTAATGACGAAGTTAATGACAAAGTTAATGAAGGATCTATTTGGTCCCGATTGGGTAATATGGTAAATTCTGTGAAAAAATCTGCAAGTGATACGGTAGAATTTATGAAAAAATCTGCAAATGATACGGTAGAATTTGTGAAAAACAAATATGATAATGTAACTCAAAATGTTGGGTCTAGTTTATCAGAACTTGAATCCAAGTTGAGGAATAATTTTAGTAGTTTAAATACGACTAATAATATGACTAATGTTAGCTATAATTATACTAATAATACTACTACTAATGAACCTCAGTCCGAAAGTGATATGGCAAAACAAAATGAGCAACACCTATTAAGGTTGCTTGATGATGACTATTGGACTATGGATCGTGCAATTAAAGAGGTGAATGATGTTATTAGAAAATATAAGGAATATAATAAAATTTTAACCAATATCCTTAAGGAAGAAAACCAAAAAATGGCTATTACTAACCGTTTCAATGAAGCCAATGGTAAATATTCTGATCTGTTTGATAAGTCTTTTAATAAGTTTAATGAAATATTCGACATTAAATTAGATAAGGTTAAATCAATTGAGAAAGATCTCCGTCTGCTTGAGAGTCAAAAAATAGACTGTAATAGCTTAAGGAAAAAAATGAATGAATATAATGTTAAACTTGATAATTTGAAAGTACTATGCGATAGCAGGCATGGATTGGAAATAGAAGCTAATAATCTTAAAAATGAAATTTTTATGAAATTAGAAAATATAGAGAACATTGACAAGGAGGATTTTGGGGAAAATTATTGTAGAAATATTACTGAGACAAAACGATCTATGATGGAAAAAGTTAGGTCGCTGTATTCCAATCCAGGAACGGCCCGCAATTTTACCTCCGAAGAGTTGGAAAAATTTTTTACAGAAATAGACACTATTAGAAATAGCATCCATAAATATTCGAAAAAAATTAGTAAACATTTCAGCATGGAATACAACTATCGGAGAAAAATAGTCGATCTATCATTTCAGAGAATTTCGGCTCTATACTTTGTTATTGGAATAGCATTGGATAAGCTTGGCCATGCGAGATATGACACCAATGCTGATTCGGAGAATAGAGGAAAATATATCGATGGAGATGAACTAAATAAAATGGCTAGTAGAATACAAAGTGTCATTGATTTTAATAAAGAGATATATAATACCAGAAAATCCTCAGGCGCATATAAATATTTGGATTATTAAAAAATCTAGTTGTTAAAACTGATGCCGGCCAGAATAGGATTTCCCTATTATCCAAGGGAAAATTTATTCTGGCCTAAATGTGTTTGCAATTGAATCGGTATTTAATAGAATTTTTAACATGGAAATGCGAAAAATAGGGAAAATTATCTTAGGTTTACTATGGATAATATTATGTATGCCAAATTCTAATGGTAGTTATAGTGATCGGCATGAATTTCCTAAGATAGAGCAAAAATATAGCATAGTTAATAGAGTGAAAAATTTTTTCACTTCATCTAGAGTTGCTAGCCTAGGCCTAACTGAGAAGGCAAAAGAATTGATCGAGACAGTAAGAGGTTTTGGCGAAGATATGATCGAAAGAGTAAGAAGAACTGAAAAATCAAAGGATATGATCATAGGTAAGGATTTGTGTAAGCGTTTAGATTCTTTTATAGAAAGGATATCGAATGCAATAATAAATATTTCCACAACTATAGATGATATGCAAAAGGTCCGCAGATGTATTACTGACGAAACGGCATTTAGTAACATTGAAGACTCGAAGGGAAAGTACTATGAAGCCATTGGAGAGCTTTGCAGAAAATATATGGTATATAGATGTCGTGATTATAATGAAATTAAAGAAATGTACGACAGCATAAGGTTAAGAAAGATTAAAGAAATAAGCGATGATATACATAATTTTGAGGAAACATATAAAAAAGAAGGAAAAAATGATAAAAATTTATATGAAATAAATAAGCGGTTTGAGATTTTTATTAATAAATATAACAAGTTTAGAGATATAGTAGATGAAATGATTTGGGAAATTTGTGCAATTAGAGGAAGTGCTATAATGATAATGACTCAATTGCTCGAAGAAATTGAAGAGTGTAAGATACAAGATTCATTGCCAGATATAAATGCTTCGTTGTCGAAAAATTTATTTAAAAGATTTTTTAATACGAGAGGAAATGAGAATGAGATACATGATATGCTCAATTTCTTTCAAGAAAAAATTAAAATGATAGACGATAATATTGCTAAGTTTGATGCAATATTTGACAGAATAATAGAAGGTAATGGCGGTGACAGGGAAGCATTTGAAGCAGTAATTAAAAACTATGCTGATATGAAGTCTTTTGAAAATGTTAAGCATATTTTTGATGTTTATAAAAATGCTGAAAAATATATGGTGAATAGCTTTGAATCTTACTGTCGATTGGAGAAAAGATATGGTATATTTGCGAAATGGCACAATAAACTAAGAGAGAATGTCTTGAATTTTTGTACTAAATTTAGGAATAATATAGAAAAGTCTTATGAGTGGAATAGCTATAAAATGATGTATGAAAAATTTTACTCGCAGAGGTATAAAATAAATAAAATAGCAATGAAAGTTTCAAGAATGATGATAATGACGGAACTTTCTGGGATAAGCGATGCTGGTTTTGAAAAATATAATGTAGGCGATAAGGTCGTAGAAATACTAAGTGAAATTGTATCGAAAGATTTAAGCAAAGCGCTAAAGGAAGAGCATGAAAATTTCTGTGAAAAGTAATCTTTTAAAAATGATGAACTAGCATGAAATGATCTTATTTTCGTAGGCATGCTTACCGTTGAACAATATTTAATAGAATTTTAAAAAAAATTATGAAAGCAAAAATATTAATTTTTGGGTTGATGTTGGGATTAGGTATCACTAGTCATGGCTTTTGCGCTAAAACAAAAGGTAAATGCCATCTGAATGGGACTCAGGATGAAGATGTCTATGTCACTTCAGATATTTTCAATAGGTACGTAAAATATTTCGGATTTTCCTATTGCAACCATTTAACTCGGCGAAAGATCGAAACCATGGATTGGTTGATGGAACTATATGTTAATCCAGAAAAGCTAATGGATATGGATAAAAATAATCTCATTAAAATATCTGGTGAGATTCAATCCCAAATTGGTCCCCATCTTCGTAGCCTCGATTCGGCTAACGATCCATCTCCTCAGTCTCTATGGCGCCAAATTAATATGAGGACCGAATACCTATTTCTGGCGACATTAATGGTACTGAAAAAATATACAAAAAGAAGTTCTATCGATGGCGATCATAACCACTGGGTGGAGTATTTTGATGAATTTAATTGCAGTAAATATCAAACTTTGGATGAGCTAATGAATCACGTCAAGGAACTAACCAAAGAGATCGAAGAAATGATGAAAAAAGAGAACAAATTGTAATGATTTATCCATATCTGGTGCGAGCGAAGGGGTTCGAACCCTCAACATCCACCTTGGCAAGGTGGCACTCTGCCAATTGAGTTACGCTCGCAATAACTATTCTTAACTTGAAAATTTGACCAATCGCAGTCAAGAACAAATATGTTAACCAAATAACTAATGTACCAAGGCCTGATAATAGATTTTTCGATTCGACTTTCTCCTCGGAACCATACCATTATTAGCTATGAGTGATGTCACAATTAAATCTAATGGCCATGAATTGATATCACAGTTTTCTGTTGTTCTGGATAGCAAAATTGGTAGCCTTAATACATTAATGCAACTATTTCATAGCCATGATGAACCTATACTTGGCATTTCGTTGGTCGATCATGAAGACCTGAGCATTGTAAGGATTGTGCCGAGTTATCCGGAAGAGGTCAAGGAGCTTCTTATGGCTCATTCTCTAAATTTTGTCGAAAAGAAACTCATCGGCGTAGCACTGCCTTCGGTGCGCACAGTGGTAGATATAGTCCAAACCATGGCCAATGCCGAAATAAATATAAATTATATCTATCCCATGCTTGTGCAAAAAAATGGATCTGTGGTGGTTGTCATCAGTGCTGATAATCCTAGAATGACATCTACTGTGTTAAGCAAGATGGGGTTGCTTGTCCTAGGTCAAAATGACATATCTAGATAGATCATTGGCTTATTAAGATTGACATGTGGCGGTTTATTTGCATAATAAAACCCATGAATGGGTATGGAAAAATGATCGGTTTTAGCCTTTTATCTTTTTTGACGATAGTGGGCAATACAGATAGTTATGGTAACTCTCATTGCTGTGGTGATAAAGCTATGGATTGTGGAATGATTGATTGCAGCATTGATTGTGACAAATTATGTTCCTATGATTCAGGTTGCAACGAGTCAATGAATGGCGTACCATACAATGGTAAAGTGTGTTTCAATGTGCAGAAACATGGAAAAACATGCTATGGTAAAATATGTTATGATGTAATATGCTATGATAAATGCCAAAAAAAATGCCAAAAAAAATGCAAGAGCTTCTGTGGAAAATACAAGAATACCAGAAAATGTAAAAAATATGAAAAAAAATGCAAAGATGACAAAATAGAAAAAATAGTGGAATTATGGATGACTCCACAAAATCACAGCGACAACCTCGATTCGGTGGCCTGTGCAGGTAATAGGATCTACGTCACCGCCAAAAATGATCATACCATCCAGATGTACGATGCGAGAAATGGCGTTCCCCTTGGGAGATTTGGCGGTAAGGGCGATGACATGGGCCAATTAAATAGGCCAAATGGAGTTGCAGCCATTGACAATCTGCTCTTTGTTACCGAAAGAGATAACTCCAGGATTCAGGTATTTTCTATTCCGGATTATGCCCATATTTGTACCTTTGGTGAAGATATTCTATTTAGGCCCTATGGTATCTTCGTCTGTAAGGTCGATGACTATTATTTGGTATATATCACCGATGATGGTAAGACCAAGAAGTCCGAAAATGATGATGCCCGGAGGATAGTCACCTTTATTTTGGATGAAGAAATGAATCAGATGGATCCATTGCAGTTTGGCATTAAGGATGAATTTGGTGTCGGAGAATTTGGGAAGCTTGAATCGATCTATGGTAATCTGGATAATAAAACACTGTTGATTGCTGATGAAAAATCTAATGAATTGAAATTATATTCTTTTGATGGTGAATATCTTAATAAAAAAATTAACAGCGAATTCTTTTCCCAAGGAGACCCAGAAGGTGTATGGTTTTTCAAAAAAGACGGACGATCCTATTGGCTTGCTGTGGAGCAAAGAAAAAAGAAAACAACCATATTTCATGTTTTTGATGCTCAAACTCTCGCGCATGTAAAATCCTTCTCAGGCATATACACAAAGAATACAGACGGCATATGCATCAGTGAAATGAATGGTAGATTGATTTTGTATGCAGTTAATGATGACCAGGCAGTGACAGCGTTTTCATTGGACTTCATATAGATCAGTACAAATGTAAGAATTTTGTAAATATTCATTGCGAATGGATTTTTTTGTGTAAAATATAAGTAATATGTATTTATGGTATAGAGTCTTATTGGTCACATGTCTATGGTTTGCGGTAAATTGTAAAGCCGAAGTAGAATTAACTATAAAAACAGAAAATGATGAAGAAATTAGGTTAGATAATATAGAGCTACATAGTAAGAGGATTAATAAGTTATTAAAAACCTATAACCGAGTAGTCGTAAAAATTCCTTTCGAATATAAGAAAGCATTGCCACTGGCGATGGCAGCGTTTTACCAGAATATAGAAGGAAATTCTAATATAGAACTAGATATGTCAAATTTATCCACAGATGATAATCTTTTCACTGAAGATTATTATGAAAATTTAGGTCTTAATTTTATTAGCCATAACCATATTATAGATCTCAGTCATGCAATTGACGAAAAACCAGTGGTATTCATTATCAAAGATGAGCATATTAGCTCTTTCATCAAGAAAAAGAAGAGTTCGCGCCTATGCAATATTCCATCTGTTGGAGATGAAAATCAATCTAATATACTCAGTAAATTTGAGGGCCTAGATGATGCCATCTGGTTATTGAAATTTAATAATAGTTTAATCGATGGTGACCTATGTATTCTGATTAAAGACCATAAAGTGCCTGATCAGGATACACCGGAGGAAGTTTTCAATAACTATGAAGATAATGTTAGCGATGAGTATGACGAACCCAGTGAAGAATTGTCAGAAAACGAAAGCTATATGAGGCAAAGACCAAAAAAAACAATACATAAATATTTCAATGAGGAAGACCAGCCCCATGATTCATGGTATTCAGTCAAAAAGACCATGCAGGTATTGGGATCGGATGCGGCCAAAAAATGTTATATCGGTGTTGGTACCATGATTGGTGTCATGGCATTGTATTGCTATTATCCAAAAATTGTCTCAGTAACTTGTAAAATTTTTGATAAAATCACTTCGGCTTCGAAGTGCGGTATGATTTCTATTTATGATGGATATAAATCAATATACAATTTTATTGGAAATTTGTTGTGCCGACCGGATGATGGCAAATCAAAATCCGCAAATGAGTCTGCAAATGAGTCTGCAAATGAGTTCATATATAAATCAGGATCCATAGATAATCCTGACGGAACATTTATATGTACAAGGTGTAAAAAGGTTTATAAATGATTTTGTAATTTTATTATTAACAATGATTTGAAATAGATTGGAGTTCTGATACTAACGAAGTTTTGTTAGCTGCATAATCCAATGGATGTTATAGATTTTTTTTTCACATTATTATCGGGGAGAAGAGGAATGTCTGATCTTTTTAATAAAATTCCAAGAGGCACGTTGTCTAAAAGTTCTCTTGCGAATATCAAAGAATGGTATGGCTGTGAAAATTCTTCAAGAACTGTCCGAGAATCGATCGTTGAACTGGTTGATGCCGGTGAGTTCAATGAACTTAACGATAGGTTTTTTAAGACACTTAATTTCGGGACCGGAGGTATCCGTGGTCGTACCGTGGGTGATCGCATCACCATGGCCGAACTTGGCAATGGTGTCAATACCTCGCCAGAATTTCCAGCCATTGGCAGTGCATGCTTAAATCACTTCAACGTGGTTCGGGCCACAGCTGCATTGCATAAATATTGTAAAAAGGCAGCGGCATCCCAGCGGCGCGAGATGCTGTTAATTGTGGCCTATGATGTGAGGCTTTTTTCGAAATGGTTTGCCGAGATTACTGCCAAAACCTGGGAGTATCTCGGTGGTCAGGCCATGGTTTTTGCCGGACCGAGATCCACGCCTCAGTTGAGTTTTTCGGTTAGATATTTCAAGGCCATTGCCGGAGTGGTAATCACAGCCAGTCATAATCCCTATCATGACAATGGCTATAAGGCTTACTTTGCCGATGGTGCCCAGGTAATTGATCCCCATGCTGCTGCCATAATAAAGAATTTTTCACAGCTAAAGCTGTCGGATAGCATGACCATGTTTAAAGCCATAGAGGGCAGAAATTTTTCAAATATAATAGATCCAAAGGCCGAAGAAGCCTATATGGCCGTGGTGAAAGATTCGGTTCTGGATGTGGATTCGATAAAAAAATGTACCAGAAAAATTGTTTTTACACCACTGCATGGTACCGGAGATGTGATAACTGTTCCTGTTTTAAAATCTCTTGGAATGAAAGTCATTTGTGTTGAAGAGCAAATGGTCCATGATCCACTATTTAGCACCGTTAAGTCTCCAAATCCAGAAAATTTCGATTCATTGAGGCTTGCCATTGATCAGGCCAAAGCCGTTGGCGCCGATGTGGTGATAGCAACGGATCCGGATGCTGATCGCATGGCCATTGCTGCCAGAAATAATGACGGAGAATTTGAAAAATTTTCTGGAAATATGACCGGAGCTCTTCTGCTCGAGCATCGGATTAGAAAGATGAAAGAGCTGGGGATTTTGCCAAAAAATGGTGCCAAAAATGCTGTGGTATTGAAAACCTTTGTCACCACTCCTCTGGTCGAAAAGATAGCGCTGGATCATGGCTTGAAGTGCATAAATACGCTCACGGGATTTAAATGGCTTGGCAATAAAATTAATAGCTATGCACAGCGGTTAATGGAAAAACTAGGCGATGGCCATGTGGATTATGACCATATTGAAATAGGGGAAAGGAGAAAACTTTTGCTCCAGCATAGCCAGTTCTATGTCTTTGGTTGTGAAGAGAGTTATGGTTGTTTGGTCAGCGATGTGGTTAGGGATAAGGATGCCAATGCTGCCGCGGCGATGGTCTGCGAAATGATGACGGATCTTGGCAAAAAAACGTTGATAGATTTTCGCGATGAGATTTATAATACCTATGGCTATTACGACGATATATTATTAAACATATACTATGAAGGTGCCAGTGGAGTGGAGAAAATCAGAAATATTTTGAATTCCTATAGAAAAAATCCACCGGAGACAGTAGCTGGGCGAACTGTGGTCAAGATTCGTGATTTTTTAAAGAGCTCTATCTTTGATGCCGATGGTTGTAAAGTACCTCGGGAAGATTTTCTGTTTCTGGAGTTAGAAAATGGCGATGCCTATGCTGTTAGAGCAAGTGGTACCGAACCGAAGATAAAGTTTTATATATTTTGCAGTACCACTGCCATGGATTCTGAAATGACTGTCAATGGTGTAAATAGAGTAAAATCCAGATTGGATTCGCTAAAAAATTTTTTGGAAGCAGATGCGGAAAAGCGTTCCATGGATTAGGATTAAAATTGTTTTACCTTTTTAATAAACTTTGGCTCTTTCTCTTGACCTGATAGTAAAGTTTCCTTAGAAATGGGCAGTTCGGAGAGATGGCTGAGTGGTCGAAAGCGCCTTCCTGCTAAGAAGGTAGCCTTATAAAACGGGGCTCGAGGGTTCGAATCCCTCTCTCTCCGCCAGTGTCTAATTTTTAACGAATAAGTGTTTGAGAATTGTAAATCGTTTTGAGATGTATAAATTATAATTGACGTTGTGGTAATATCTCTATTCAATAAAAGGCTATGGACGCAAAAAATGTTTTATTAATATCTCTGTTAGGATTAACGAATGTTTGTGATTGTCAGGCTAGATGCCCGTTAGTAGAGCGGAGCTATGATGAATTATCGTGTTATGATATTGATGATAGCATCAGTGAGCCGGTGGACCGTAATTTATATAGTCTTACCTATGGCATATTTGGCGTTCTAGATTTAGAGACTTTAGATGAGTGTGTGTTATATTTTATAGAAGAAAAAGCTGGTGTTCTCAGCGATGATCTGTGTGAAAATTTAGAAATTGATTGGAAATATATAGTAAAATACATCTTTTGTGAGACGAAAACAGTAGACAATATTAATGAGCTTGTAGATAAAGCAATTTATAAGCTGAATCCTGCTATGGACCCTGAATTAGCGGAATATTCTCAATCTGTAGTAAGTGAATGTGAAAGTCTATACAATGAATTGATAGAGGGATTAAGTCATGATGAATATCAAGCCTATATCAATAAGCATGATCTGCATTTGAATAAGCTTTCGGGTGGTCTATCTATGTCTCGAGATTTAACTACATTGCGTAAAGTTGTAAACATTCTTGTGGCCAAAAAAGACAATATGCCTGGTTATTGTATGCCAGAAAATGAGAATGTTGACTGGGAGGCTGTGCTAAGATATCTTTTTAATGTATTAAGAAAAAATCATACTATTTATAGTCTTATGCATCGAATGGTTGAAGATCTTGATTCCCGGTATCCGTCTTTGTATAATGAACTTGTAAGAGAATGTGATGAGAATGAATTTCAGTTATACCGCAAAATAACGGATATGAATGATAGCATGATTGATTATGGTTTTTCATGCGAAAATGACGATTCTTTCAATGGAAAAATTAAAATTTTATTGGAAAATATTTTAATTCATGCAACCGATGAGAATAGATTAAATAATATTTCGAAAGATATAATATTAGATTATATTCAAAATAAAGATGTAGTGCTCTATAATGAATTACAAAATAGAATCAATGAAATTAGAGAAATGCTTAAAATCCATGGAGGATTGATAATTTTTTAATTATTATCAAATTTACACCATTAATATTTTCATTACTGACGTTATAAATTGACATAGCTATCACTTATATTAGGATTAGTTTTATGGATGGATGTAATAAAAATAATAAGAAAATACTTGTGGGAGCTATTTTGTTAATGATTGCGAAAGCTTCAATATATGGTGAAGGTAGTGGCCCTAGTAATGCTTTTGCGAATAGAATTAAGATGTTTAATGTCCAGAACAAAGAAAATGTTGGACCAAGCCCGAAAGCATTTGTGCGCAACAATCCAGCTGTATCTAGCTCTCTAAAGGAAAGGGCTAAGATGTTTGATAATGGGCATGAAATAAAAACGTTCAGAAGCAATCATGGTAGTGTTGTAAATAATAGGCCCATTAATACTCAGCCAAACCCTAGGCCGAATGTAACTCATTATAATACTGACAATAACAGGGCTCTCGTTGACGAAAGAAAAAAAATACTGAAAGAGAGAGCAGAAGATGTTATTAGAAAAAGGGCTGAATTATTGAAAATAGATGAGAATGCGGAAAAACCAATATATAGAAATGACGAAAGAGCAAAAGAAAGCGTAGAAATTTACGCTCAGAATAAAGTTGAGGAAATGACCGAGGCGGAAAAAATAGCATTTCTAAAGGCGTTGGCAGAAGCGGCCGTTCCTAAAAGTCGTGAATTTAAAGATATAAGGGATAAAAAACTAGCAAAAGAAAAAAAGAGATATGAAAAAGAGGAAAAATACTTAATAAGTCAAGAGCCATCCATTTTCGCATTATTAGGTGAAAAGTTGAGTTATATTGGGAATTCGAAATTAAATGTTCCTGTCTATTTGGCTAATCTTACCGAAGCACAGAAATTGGAAAATTTCCCAAGGCCGACCATAAGTCCAAATCAATACAGAAGTATTATACTCCAAGAAACCAATCTATTGAGCGCTGATGAGCAAAAGGCTCTGCGAAGAGATGTGGAATCCATTTTTTCGCTATCTTTGAGAATTGGAGAAAGCCTCAGAAAGATTGCACGCGATTTTCATGGGAAAAAAGCAAAGGTTTTTGAGTCCCAAAATCAGCCTCAGATGGAAAAAGTTTTTGATGAGCTATTTGAACAGATCGATGCAAAGGTTTTTGCGATCAGGTCCGAAGAGCTAGGGCCCTATATTTCCGGTGCAAAATTTGATCAGATAAAACTTCTTGTTCTAAGGCAACAGGAAGCTTATCTAAGATCCCAATACCAGGTCATGGAGTTTCTTGGATCTCAATTATCAGTGGATGATCAGGCTGTGCTTAGTGTATTTAATGAACTATCCAGCTATAATAGAGGTAATATCCACTATACCGGTAGTTTAAGCGATTTGGTAGAACGTGAATTTGGCTATAGAGTATCTGAATGTCCAGATATTATGATAGACAAAAATTTTGTTATTAGCATAAATTCTATTGTAAATGCGACAAAAAACAAATCGATCAACGTGGCCAGAAGGATTGCTAAACGGCGTACGGATTTGGCAGATGATTTAGCCTTTAGAGAATTGATAGAGAACCTTGGTTTTTGGGCCAATGCGACAAGAAATGTGAATAGAAAAATTATAAATTTCTGTGAAAGAATATCTTTACCGTCGGTCGATAGCCAGTTGTTTGATCATCAACTTCATGGTCATTTCATAAAAATGATTGACAGATTTCCCTTCTTAGATCTGTTTGATATGTCACGTTACAGTGATGTGCATACCATGGCGAAAGGAACTCTAATGAGAATGACTAAAGAAGTTTTAAATGCCATTAAAACCTTTAACCAATGTGAAGTTCCGTCCAATGAATGCAATAATTTCATCAATGGCCTAAAATCCCTCATAGAAGAAATTGTATTAATTCCTTTTGCATCCCGTAAATTGCAGGAAAAAATCGCTGATGTTAGGAATTTCTTAATTAATGGTGAATAGTAGCAATTTTCATTGAAAAGATTAAAAACTCAGTTTTGTACGATGGCTGAGTTTTTTTATTTGAAACAATTTGGCTATTTTAACGAAAAGGGCGTAAAATTCCCGTAAATCGTTCTGAAAAATAAATCTAGGGTTGTCAGGATGGAAGTCATAGTTACTTAATAGAATACTATGAGTACAAAAAATGTCCTATTGATGTCCCTATTGGGATTGACTAATGTTTATAATTGTTATGC
>JAIRTH010000020.1 GCA_031255005.1 Puniceicoccales bacterium
CAGATCCCAAGTTTAATAATGCATCTACGTCAACTCCTGTAACTCTATCAAAAACTTCAGTCTCCACTAGTATTCCTAATTCTTCATTTGAAGACCTAAAGATAGATCCAGAAAGCAGCATATCTAAACATGCTATTATGAATAATTTAGGAAAAATGTGCTATTTGAATAGTGTAGTACAACAACTATATAATTGTACAGAATTCAAGAATATGGTACTAAATTATAATAATACAAAAAGCATTAAAGATCAAAATGTTCGTGAATTATTCGAAACTTATCAGCAAGTTATCAAAGATCAAGGGGATCCAATTAATAATGACGCCATCAGCACCTATCAGTTTTTACTTAAATCTGAATCGAACCATATTATACCCTCTCTTAATGAGCAGCAAGATGCTTTCGAATTTTTGATAAAATTTATTGATAAAATTGCAGATATTACTGAAGATTTCAAAACAATTTTTAAAATATCCACACATTGTTATATCAAGTCATATAGTGATCCAATGAAAGTCATTTCTTCTGATGATGGTGATGATAAAACTTCACTTGTTCTATCGCTAGGTTTTGATTATAAGGTATTTAATAATATGGCATTGTCCATTGCAAACTTTCTTAACAAAACTTTAGATGAATATACCTATACAGAGGAAACAACAAAGAATGAAATAACAGAAAAAGCTACGATCAAAGAAGTAATAGAAAGCTTACCACAAATATTGATATTTCAAATTTCAAGGATTAAATCTAATGGAATTTTCCAAACTAAGGTATTTAATGCATATCAAATTTCTAAAACATTCGATATGTATCCGTTTCTTTCTGAAAATTTACAAAAGTCATTTACTGATAAAAGAGCAGAATACGAACTTATTGGCATTATTTTACATATTGGTCCAGATCCCAAAGACGGCCACTACGTATCTTGGTGCAAGGATAATAAAGCCAATAATAGATGGATAGAATATAATGATTCTCTTATGAGTGAAATTCCTGAATATGAATTAAATGCTGCGATTAATCCAATAAAAAATTTTAATGCCAATGACAAGGTTCCTTATATATTATTTTATCGCAAAAAAAAGTGATAAATTTACCAAATATAGATTTTTGTAACTATAAATCTTTATTATGTTTGAATGGAAATCTGCCGGATCAATGGGTTTTTAAAGGGCTAGGCCTACCATTGATTGCAGCAGATGGAGCAGCTAATTCTCTGGCCGCTAGAAATATAGTGCCAGACATGATAATCGGTGATTTGGACAGCGTTAAAAATGAGTTACTCCAAAAAGGTAAATTTTTAAAAAATGACGATCAAAATTCATCAGATTTTCAAAAAGCACTAAAATATCTAGAAACCGAAAATCTCATGCCAACAATAATTCTTGGCCTAAATGGCGGATATATAGATCATATCCTGAACAATATTAATATTTTCCTTAGAACAAAATCCATATTTTATGATGAACAAATCATCGGCCTTGGCATAGATAATCATCAAACTCTTAACTTAAAAATTGGAACAAAATTATCTCTGTTTGGAATTCCAAGTTGTTGCGTCTCAACGAAAGGTCTCAAATGGGATTTGGACAAAAAGGAATTAACTTTCCCAGGATTTAATTCCTGCTTCAATAGAACTAATTCAGAAAATGTTGCCATTCATATCATAAAAGGCACAGCTCTATTGTTGTTATATACATCACTCATAGTAGATGCCGGCCTAAATTAAAGAATTTTAATTACTCGCAGTATGCTAGAGCAAAAATTTAAATTACTCCCAAAAACAACTTCTGGAGATCACCATATTTATCAACTATACCAGGTCTTGTGACCACAAGGTAATCGAAAGCTGGCTTCAATCTATGCTGATTTAATCTGAAAATTTCTCGAAAAACTCGTTTCAGGCGATTCCTGTAGATCGCATCGCCAACCTTTTTACTAACCACAATGGCAAACCTTGGCCTTCCACTGGGATCACTTCTCGCCACAGTCTTTATAAAGAACATGCCACAATTAAAATAGTGCCGAACACTTCGGAAAGCTTCAAAATCAGAAGCTTTCCTTATTCTTTGAGACCTAAATAACCTCACCACTCCTAACTGCGCGGAACACTGGCCGATAGTTTTTGGCGCCCCTTGCGTCTGCGAGCAGAAATCACTGCCCTACCGCTCGAAGTAGCCATTCTCGCCCGGAATCCAAATTTCCTAGCTCTCTTTATTTTGGAAGGATTATATGTAGGCTTCATAACTGTCCGACCAAAAAAATATCAATTACGACCTTGTCAAGTCTGATAAGATTTTTTTATCCTATCTATAATTTTTGTAGTGCTAATGCCATCTAAATATTCGGTGAATTCGATTTTTGCACCAATATCAATCAGCACAGCTTTTTCATCCTCATTTAATGTATCAATGCTATAATCCGAAGACTTTACATACACATCGGGCCGAAAAAGATTCAGTTCTTCGGCCAAAGTTATGCCATCAAATAGAAAAACACCATCAACACACTCCAATGCGGCCAACATATAAGCCCTCTCCTCCGCCATCAGGATGGGGCGATTGTCACCTTTTATCATTTTGATACTATCATCGCTATTCAGAGCAACCCATAGCTGATCTCCAAATTTTTTCGCCGATTCCAATGATAGGATATGGCCCACATGGAGAAAATCAAAACATCCATTTGTCAGTACCACAACCTCACCATTTGCCTTAGCTTCTTCACGTCTTCTAACTGCATCATCAAAAGAAGACAACTTGTAATTAACCATCTTCATATATTTGCCGTCCTACAGGGCCGGTTTAAAGAATCTTTTATGCGGTCGAGTATGCCATTAATAAACCGTTTAGGTTCATTACCAGCCAACATCTTAGTGATTTCTATGGCCTCATTTATTGTGACAATGGGAGGAATATCTTGCCTAAACAACATTTCTGCCGTCGCCATTCGCAACACGCACAATTCCACCCTGGCAATCCTATTTATTTGCCAATTTGTAGCATATTTTTGAATGACAGCATCTATGGTTTTGCGATTGCTCATCACCAATGTCACTAACTCCAAGGAAAAGGCACAATCTAAATCATTTAGATTCAATGCATTGCAGAAAGGTATAAATTCTGAAATTGCATCGCTCAAACCTCTGGCATCTGCCATATAAAGAAACTGTACCGTCAGCAATCTATTTGCTGCCCTAATGCCACCGGTACCACTACTATAGCCACTAAATCCAAGATCACACATACGCGCGGCAGATTGTAAACATTAATTGTGATGGCAGGCAAGAAAATTCTTAACATTAAATTAAATTAGGTATAATTAGGCATATATATTACAAAATTTACCCGAAAATTCTTGCAATGCCACCGCAACATATTTTGGTTTCTCGTATAAATATTTATGGAGAAAAGTAGTTTTTGGGCAGGAATGTTTTGCATAATTGCGGCGCTTTGCCTCATGCTCTACCATGGCAATCAGCTCAAAACTGCTGCCATTCCAAGGCAATCCAATGAGACTTCCATCAACCAACGATCCATCCCCCAAGCCTCGAAAGATGATAATTTGATTCCGGTAATCGACGCTCAGACGGCTTCAAAAAAAGCCATCGAGCCAAAGTATTTTAACCTAAGCAATGACAGTATATCGTTGGAATTAAGCAACTTAGGAGGCACAATTCAAAGTGTTACTTTTTTAAAATATCCCATAGAAAAAGGAGGAAATGAGCCATTTATATTCAATAAAGAATCCGATATACAGGCATTGGCTCTATCGATTTCCGGAGAAAATAGAAAGTTTTTCGCCAATGAAACCGTGGTCGATCAGCAGGATAACAATTCCGTATCATTTATTTATAAAACCAACAATGGATTAAGCATAGAGCGATCCTATGCCATACCAGATGATGAAGCTACGGAAAAGTATCTAATAAAACATTCGACAAAATTCACAAACCATGGCATCCAGGCCTTTGATTTGAGGAGCGTATTTCTGGAATTAGGCAGCTTTCCTCCGACGGCCAGTGATTCCACCGGAGAATTTTTGAACTTCAGCTACTATGATGGTCGGAATGCACATTTTCTAAACCTGGCTGAATTCAGTGCTAGCAGTGGATTTCTTGGCTTTGGCCGGAAAGAAGCCCGGGAGATAATATCTGGAAAATCCACCATCATCTGGGGATCGGTAAAGAATCAATTTTTCGCAGCGGTGTTGAGACCAAATGTGCCGGCCTGCGGATTTTTGTCATTTCCTGTAAAATCCTATGATTACATGTCAAAAAGCACCAAGGATAGTGTATCAGGTTCTCTGGAATTTAATCTAGGCATCCTAGAAATCGGCGAAACAAAAGTACTTGAAGTCGAGTTTTATACAGGTCCTAAGGATTTTGTCAAATTGGATAGACTTGGACATAATCAGGATTTAGTTATGCAGTTCGGATTTTTTGGCTTCATAGGTAAAATTTTACTATTAATGATGCGAGGAATTCACTCGATAATAGACAACTGGGGCATGACAATAATCATTCTCACCCTAATGGTTAAGTTAATTTTATGGCCGCTCACCACCGCCCAGGTTAGATCATCCCGGCGAATGGCAAAGATCCAGGAGCCAATGCGCGATATAAAAGAAAAATTTAAGGACAATCCGCAGAAATTGCAGGCAGAAACGATGAAATTGTTCAAAGAAAACAAAATAAATCCAGCGGCCGGCTGTCTGCCAATTTTTATTCAGATACCGATATTTTTAGGGCTATATTCCATGTTAAGAACCGCTTCGGATTTGAGGTTTGCAGAATTTTTATGGATCAAAGATCTGTCCATGCCAGATACCTTGGCTAAACTAGGCACATTACCCATTAATTTGTTACCATTTCTCATGGCCTCCACCACCTATCTGCAGATGAAAATGATGCCCACACCAAGCATAGATAATGTTCAGAAAAAAATGTTTCAATTTATGCCGATAATTTTCATGTTTTTCTGCTATAATCTGCCATCAGGATTGGTTCTATATTGGACAATTCAAAATTTATTCACAATGTTACAACAATATATATTGAATAATAAAAATCTGGAGGTCGATCAGGACAAACCAGATCGAAGCAAGAAAAGAAAAAGAAAAATTTAGGAGGAAAAGATGTCAGGGCACAGTAAATGGGCTACCACCAAGAGGCATAAAGCCGCTGTGGATGCCAAAAGAGGTAAATTATTTAGCATTCTAAGCAAGGAATTGACCATCGCGGCACGGGCCAGTGGTGGCGATCCGGAATTTAATCCAAGATTGCGAACCGTTATCCAAAAGGCAAAGGCAGCGAACATGCCAGCGGATAACGTTAAAAAAGCCATTCAAAAAGGCACCGGAGAAATTCCAGGTATCGTAATAGAAGAACTTATGTATGAAGGGTATATAGCCGGCGGCATCGGCGTAATTGTGGAAGTTACCACGGATAACAAAAATCGCACCGTATCCGAAGTTCGTAGTGTTTTTACAAAATGTGGTGGCAATTTGGCGTCGCCAGGAGCCTTAGCATTCAACTTCCAAAAAATGGGTCAATTCATAGTTCCAGCTAATAATATCACCGAGGATGAATTGATGAATGTTGCGATAAACGCTGGTGCAGAAGATGTTAAGAAGGAAGAAGATTTTTTTGAAGTGCTATGTCCGGTCAGCGAGTATGATAAACTTTCCCAGGCCATGGCCGAAGAAAACATCGCCGTTGAATCATCCGAATTAGCATATATTCCAAACAATTACGTTCAGATCACCGACGTGGAAACTGCTAAAAAAATCGTAAAACTCTTGGACAAGCTCGATGAACTGGAAGATGTGCGCATGGTTTTTTCCAACCATGATTTTCCAGATGAAATTTTAGATCAATTGGATAACTAATGCATTAAATTTCTAAATGAAAAGAAAAATATTTGAAAAGTCTTTCGCAGATGGTCTTTGCCATGCTGCCTGGGAGTTGATAGCTCATTTGGATCAGAGCACCTAAAAAATTATTTTGGAGAAAAAATGGAGCCAATGCTCTGATACGCAGATTTCTTTGAGATCGAACATCGAAGAATGCTTTGTATACACCGGCCCAAGTACTGGTATCCATGAAGCATTTCTTTCTATCACAATCTGTTTCATTGGCATAGGCCACAGCAGTGGGAACCACCATGGTTTTTATGCCACAACGCTGGAGTTCTCTAATTTGCACAAAGTCTGAAAAATAATGAGGAAAATATCTCGCTCTTAAGAATTTCGGGTTAACTGCCCTTCGAGGCAACAACAGCATTTGAGCCGGAGCACAATCCGTTTGATAGCACTCTCTGGGCAAATTTTCCAGAGCATCGCCAAAATATTTCCACAGAGGTCTACGACAGAATTTAATATCTATCCCAGCCCAGACAATTTTATCACTAACAGCATCCACTAGAACAGGATGCAAAACACAATCCGAGCAACTTTCATGGAGATCCAGCAGATATTTGGGCGTATTTGGAGCCGGATGGCAATCGTGATTCATCAGCAAGATCTTATCAAAATTTTCAGCAATGCAATGGCCATATAAAACTTCAACAGCCTTTGCCCAATAAAAATTTCTTGGTATATTTATTATTTTTTTGCGGCGAAATTTTATGAAATCATCACCAAAAGGTGCACCACTATTGCTGATCACTATCCTAGCATTTTTAATCCGCTCATCATCACAACTTGCCATAATATCCAGTGTCTTACAAAACACATCGCTAAATCCATGCACAGGTATACAAATTGCCAATCTCATAAAAGTTTTACTGGAAAGATTCTAATAGTTAATATAATTATTGACAATATTTTGTAGCGGACGACATTTGTTTAAAGTTACCAATGGATATTCCAAAATTTCTCACAGATTTAATGGAGGCAAGATCTCCATCAGGTTACGAATTTGAGGCACAGAAAGTCATAGATAGGTACATGAGCGATAAAGCTGACCTATATAAAAAGGATGTCATGGGCAATCGCTATGCCTGTCTAAATAATGACAAAACTCCTATGCTGATGCTATCGGGCCATATGGATGAGCTTGGATTTTTAATTAAGCACATAGATGATAAGGGATTCGCATACTTTGAAACCATCGGAGGCCATGATCTATCGATGATTTCCGGCCGAAGGGTAACTATTTTGACAAAAAATGGACCAGTTCATGGTGTCACTGGCAAACGAGCCATCCATTTATTGGATTCCGACGAGCGCAATAAGGTGCCAAAAGAGTACGATTTATGGATCGATTTGGGTTGCAAAACCGATAAGGAAGCTAAGGAACTCGTGCAAATCGGCGATCCGGTGGTTTACGACACACCAAACACAGCAGTCATTAATAATAAAGTAATCACTGGCAGGGCCTTCGATGACAAAGTCGGTACCTATATTGTCATGGAAGTTATTAATAGGCTTGCAGCGGAAAAATCTTCATTGGAATGCGGTATTGTTTCAGTAGCATCTGTACAAGAAGAAGTTGGTTGTCGTGGAGCCATAATTTCAGCATTTTCACTCCGACCCACCGTCGGTCTGGCGGTGGATGTGGGCCATGCCACAGATTTTCCTAGCTGTGAACATAAACGTTTTGGCAAAATCAACCTAGGTGATGGCCCCATAATTGCAAGGGGTTGTAACATAAATCCAGTGGTTTTTGAAAAACTTATAAAATGCGCCGAGGAGGCTGAAATACCATATCAGATGGACTCCGAGCCCCACCCCACTGGCACCGATGCTAGATTTATACAGATTTCAAGGACCGGCGTGGCCACAGGATTGGTATCCATTCCGCTTCGTTACATGCATACGCCGACAGAAACTGCTCATTTGGAAGACATTGAAAATGTAATCAAACTATTATGTGCATTCACGAAATCATTAACACCCAACGATAAATTCGAGTTTTAGCATAGATGATTTTCCAATTGTGGTGCAGGATTTTTAATTCTGTGCCATTTTCGTTGAAAATCTATCGCCACAGAAAGATATCAATGGACCTTCTCGGTCTTGGCAATTAATCCATATTTAATTTTTATATTTTTACCACAGCATAACCTAAACGCCTGGAACATCTTATATATCACAAAGCTCATAAGTCATATTTTATATATATTTTAATGCTTGACGCATAAAAAAAACACCCCCAGTATTCATGTACTTTTTTAATAAAGAAAAATATATGAATATAAAAAAATTAATAATTAAAACGTTAAGCGTGGCTATCTGTCTTTGTGCAGGAAGCTTCTCGGTGGTTATAGCTGCCCATACAGCACCTCAGCCACCTCAACTAGGTCAACCAGGAAATCAGTGTTTACAGTACCAAGAGACCGTCGCGAGATTAGAGTATCAAGGTATAGCTCCAAGTCTAGACTCATTTTTTGAGAAAGAGATTGCAAGTTTATACAACATCCAAAGAGAATTAAATCAATATTTTAGCATGTCGCCAAATCAAGGAATAAACCATACAGCTATAGACAAATGCTACGATAATATATTGAACATAACGAAAAAAATAATGGATAGAATTTCTAGACCAATTACTCAAAATGATCTTCCGAAAAATACTAACATTCCTGCTAAATTCAATATAACATCAAACAATGTAAGAATAATAGATATTGATTCCATACTTGATGCCCTAAGCGATGATCTTGGCAAAGCAAATGTAAATTATTATAAATCTCTTAAAAATAACAATTATTATTTATTCCCGACCCTAGAAGAGTTTCTTAAAATGCAACCGTTTTGTGTAAAAGATAATTATTATAATACAATATATAACATCAGATCTCAATAAACAAAACTGTATTAATCATTTAAAAAACCAATTAATGCCACTTGGTATTACGCCCGAAATAAGTGGTAATTTAATAGCATTTATCGCAACAAATCATTTAAGATATATTTTAAATAAATATAATAAGATTACATTCGAGTTTTCTGCAAATGCAAATCCATTTTGCGAATCAATTCCTATTGCGCAGACTACTTTGAGAATCTCATTGCCGTTTTATGATAACTGCAATAATAAACATTATTTATATCTAGAACCATATAAAGATTATAATCAATTTTCTTTTAATTACGCCAGCCATAACTTTGATGTATGTTCGTCAATTCTCCATGAATTTGGGCACGCATGGCATAATGCCCTCGGAATCAATACATGTTATATTTATCCTTTTGATGAATTTAGAAAATGGCAATTTTTAAGAGAATTATTTCCAATATGTGATACCAATATTCCACTTCCCGGTAATTACATTAGAGATTTTGTAACAATTTTACAACAAGAACAGAATAAATTAAGGACATTCTCATTTGCAGGAAATTTACAGACTCATATAGATTTTCCAAAACAACTTGCATGCCTAACTTTTTTGCCAGTGTATAATTCTTCACATTATAAGACTATCGACATTTTTTCAAAAAAACTAAATAATGCGATCACTCATAACGACACAATAGAAGTAGCTAGATATGTATTATTTAATAATATGCATTGCAATTCCGAAGAAATTTTTCAAGTCCTAGGACTCTCTGCAATTAAAGACACACTGTACATAAATAGATTGAGTGACTTTAATTATAATGGAATGAAAGTAATGCCAATTAGATATTATTATAACATGCTGACACCTGGCAAATTAGAGAACTTGAGCAGCGAAAAACGTATTATAGAAAATGCAGCTTTGGATTATACTAGAACCGTTAAACCAACTTCTGATGCCATACAAACACTCTTTTGGCTACATGGGAAAGACGTAATCTCATATATGAATAACTATATATGTATGAAAAGCCGCAATGAGCCACAGGGTAATCAGTTTGGGCAAGTAAATTGTATACCGGCTCAATTCCCACAACAAAATACCTTCGGGCCACAGGGTAATCGGTTTGGGCAAGTAAATTGTATACCGGCCCAATTCCCACAACAAAATACCTTCGGGCCACAGGTCAATAGGTAGTAGATCAAATTCAGATGTAGTCGAAATTCAGCTACATCTGAATTTTAAGCAACATAGGGAGTTATATTAATAAAAATGAAACAAAATTTATATATATTATTCATATTGATTTCGCCGAATGAAATGATATGTATGAAAAATTTTTATTCAGACAATTAGCATGGAGAGTGTTGATAACCATTGACTTAAACCTTGACACTGACAAATTCAACCCAAATTTCGGGCAATGATATATCTAGCACTTGGTAGTAATCTTGGCAACAGATTTGAAAATTTTCGGCGAGCTTTGACAGAATTATCGAGATTTTTCGAAATTAAAATAAAATCACTGATCATAGAAACCAAAGCCATACTGAAAAAAAATGCTCCAGCAGAATGGAATGTTCCTTATCTAAATATGATAGTGGCCGGTAATTCTCACTGCTTGCCCATGGAACTTCTTGAAAAAATAAAAATCGTAGAAATGCAACTAGGCCGTGATCTAAATGCAGAAATTTGGGCCCCAAGACTCATAGATATTGATATACTTTTTTATGAAAATGAATCCATGGATACACCAACACTATCCATTCCGCATAAACAGATAAAAAATCGAGACTTTATTCAATTTCTTCTCGAGGAAATAGGCTACCAAATCCCCAAAAACATGAAAACAGACTCCTCCCAATATGTGGCTCTTAACCACTTTGTTCTAAATCCAAAACTGGTGGCAATCCTAAATGTAACACCGGATTCTTTTTCCGATGGCGGAAAATTTTTACTACCAAATCTAGCCGAAGCTCATATAAATGATCTCTATGCCAATGGAGCTCACATAATAGAATTAGGCGCCCAATCCACCAAGCCGGGATACACGGAAATATCTGCTGCAGAAGAAATTTCGCGACTTTCTGAAATACTTGAACGCTGCCATCACATAGATTGTCTGGGGCTGGATTCTTCCCAAGACGATGTTGTAAAATGCTTGATAAAAAATTACCACTTTCCGTGGATTAATGACCAAAATTCTAAGCTAAGCGACGAAACACTGAAATTAATTGCCGATACCGGCGCAAAATTCATCACAATGCTACATGGCATGGACCTATCTTGGTTTACTAACCGCATAAATTATTTGGAAAACTTAGGATTGAAGCGAGAAAATATAATAATTGATCCAGGTATAGGCTTCGGAAAGACTAGGTTACAGAACATAGAAATTACAAAAAATCTCGCCAGAATCAAGGAATTTGGTTGCGATATCCTCTATGGACATTCAAGAAAATCATTCATGACTCTCTTCTCAAACGCACCGGCCAACGATCGCGACATAGAGACCATCGCGGTTTCAAATTTTGTCGATGGCATTGTAGATTACCTACGCATACACAATCTAAAAGACCATATGAAATTTTTTGTTGCAAAACATTACCTCACAATAGCTACCTCCTGATCAATGATTTTTCTATCCAGAATAGCTCTTAAATGGCCACATTTTACTAATATTGTAATAAATTTCAATTCTTCTTATTGACATGTTGAAAACAAATTAGAGACTGCGCGCGGTTTTATAAAAATGTCAATAGAATTAAAAGAT
>JAIRTH010000021.1 GCA_031255005.1 Puniceicoccales bacterium
TATGGCTTTGCCCGGCTCCATACCCTTCTGAAAAACACCAATGATAAGACCGGCAACTATGTCGATGAATGTGATGATAAGACCTGCTATGGCATCACCTTTGACGAACTTCATAGCACCATCCAACGAACCGTAGAGTTGATTTTCCTGCTCCAATTCAGTACGCTTAAGCTTTGCCTGTTCTGTATCTATGCTTCCAGCGCGTAAATCCGCATCAATACTCATTTGCTTACCAGGCATTGCATCCAAGGTGAATCTAGCTGTAACTTCTGACACACGCTCGGCACCCTTGGTTATAACGACAAATTGGACCACCAATAGGATTAAAAATATGACAGCACCGACCACAAAATTACCAGCAACTACGAAATTACCAAAGGTCTCTATAATATCTCCTGCATCAGCATCTATCAAGATAAGCCTCGTGGTCGTTATACTTAGAGCCAATCGAAACATGGTGGTAAATAACAGTATGCTTGGGAATGTGGACAAAGCTAGAACCCTAGGGATATATAATGATATCATCAGCAACGTGATACTGATGGATAGATTTACAGCCAAAAGCACATCTAAAAATGCGGTGGGTATGGGCACAACCATCAACATGATGACTGCCACCACCAACAATGCTAGGAGCACATCACTACAATTTTTTACGGCACCTATGGCACTACCTATTTTTGCTGCTAATTTCACTTTTTCCTATTGTTTTTTCTAGTTGCTTCAGCCAACCGCGCCTCCCGCTCTTCCATGCCAAGAAAATGCACCAAAGCAGATCTTGCTTCACTATCATGACCTAGAGCCCACATCACTTTGCTACGCAATAGGTAAAACAACTTTTTTTGCTGATCATTTAATTCCCTTCCGTCCAAAGCCTCCAGTTCTCCAAATGCATCCTTCGGCCTTTGGGTTACTAAACAAGCATTGGCATAGCTCAGGCACAGATTTATATCGTCTCGGAAAAATTCCCTCAGGCCTCTAAGTAATAAAAATGCCTCATCATACTTGCTGTACTGTAAATACAAATAAGCCAAGACCATCAAAAATTCTCTTTGACTATTATCCATTTCTCAAGCCAATACAATTAAAAGTCTAATAAATATATCGATGGTTACAATTATTTATTGACTTAGTTTACTTAATAAATAGAAGATCCCTGGTCTAGAAAGACTTAAATATCTCGTAGCTAGTCTTAGCATCGTTTATTTCCCAACCAGCATCGTTTATTTTTTGCCGAAGCTCATCGGCTAGGGTAAAATTCTTACTCAATTTTGCTGCCCAACGCTCCTCGGCCATGGCTTGTACAGCGCCAGGCACAATGGCATCAACTAAATTTGACATGTTATCTAATCCTAAGGCGTAGAGCAACTTGCAAATCTCTGCCAGACAATGCTTCCATTGATGCGATGGCAAAGACTCCAGATTAAGCTCATTAAGGACAGAAAAAATACTGCCAAGACATCGAGGAGTATTCAGATCGGTCTTCAAAGCCATCCATGCTTCACCAAAGTACTTCCAACCTGCAAATGGCACATCAGCTATACTAGCACAGCCTGTTAATGATTTCAATCTTGATAAAATTGTAATAATTCTGTGAATTGCACTAGCAGCCGACCGCAGACCATCGGTGGTAAAATTTAGTTGCTGGCTGTAATGGCAAGCCATCAAGGCATACTTAATGACCATGGGAGAGAAACCTTTAGATACTATGTCGTTGAGTGAAAATATATTACCTAAACTTTTAGACATCTTCTCGCCATCCATAAGCAGATGGGCCGTATGGAACCAATATCTAGAAAAAATCTCACCGGTGGCAGCTTCGGACTGCGCTATCTCGTTCTCATGATGCGGAAAACACAGATCTACTCCACCGCAATGCAGATCGATGGTATGACCTAAATATTTCATCGACATGGCACTGCATTCTATGTGCCAACCAGGTCGACCATCTCCCCAGGGACTTGGCCAAAAATTTTCACCATCGGTGGCCTTCTTGGCTTTCCAAAGCGCAAAATCTCGGACACTTTCCCGGGCATATTCATCGGATTCATTCCTATCACCGCCACCATTGGCAGATTGATGCTCTAAATTAAAAATATTTACACCAGAAAGCTTTCCATAATCCCCAAAGCTGGACACATCATAGTAAATCGAACCATCTTCGGTCATGTAGGCATGTCCTTTGGAAATGAGTTTCTCTATCAGGGCTATCTGTTCTTTAATATGTTCTGTGGCACGCGGTTCCACATCAGGCACCAGCAAATTCAACCGTTGACAATCATCATGGAACACATTTTCCCACTTTTTGGTAAATTCCCTAAGACTCACACCCAAAGCCAGGGAATTTTTTATGGTTTTATCATCCACATCGGTAAGATTTCTGACGAATTTCACCTCATAGCCAGCCACCTTCAGTACACGAAGCAAAATATCTTGCAAAATAAATGTCCGAAAATTTCCCAGATGAGCATAGTTATAAACTGTTGGACCACAACAATATACACCAAATGGCCGTCCATCAACAACCATCAACTCCTGATTATTTTTGGTCAATGTATTGTAAATGGACAAAATTTCCATGTCAGGAAACCAGAAATGATTTCGTCAAAAAGTAATTAAGATGCTCATTGGCAGCTTGTTCAATATATTTATCTATGGAGGCCTCTTCGCTAACCACATGGCCATCATTGTCCCGGATCTCGATGTCCATCTTTTTTAAATTTTTCTTCAATTCATCAATGGCCTCCTCCTTGGTCCGAGTACCATCCAGAAGTTTTGCAAATTCTGAAATAACAAAATTCGCGACATGGGACTCCAACTTCACATTGACCAAATGGTTACCATGGGAAACTCTATACCTGGCGTAGCTCCAAACTTCAGGTTTTTCTGATATGGTGCGGACACATTGCTCTGGCCCATCGTGGATAAAAACTATCCCCCGCATGGCAAGCTCCAAAGCACTGCCACCAAACACTGCATGCACGGCTAACTCGCTTTTCCAGCCAAGCCTTTGGGTCGTTTCTGTAATAAGTTCCTTGGCTGAAATTACATGGCCATTCCTTTCACCTAATACCACCAAAGCCATGGCCATAATGGTATCATTCGCCGTAATGCTCCCATTGAAAAATGAACGCGGAACTTGCTTAGTCCAATCTTCCAAACCCGGATTGAAATCTGGTTTAATATCTGGATTTAATGATAGATGAAACTCAAGTATTTTTTCCGGTGACACTGCAAAATTTAACTTATTTGAACCATGGCATAGCAGAGTTTGCCGAAACCGTCTATTTATTAGAAAGTCCATATACTGCTCCTGACGTACCTGATCCGTCAATATTTTCAAAGCCTCTATCACCTTGACCGGCATATTTCCTACGTACATGGAAGACAGCAAAGTATCGCCAAGGTATCGCAATCCCCCTCGGCCGGCCATTTCAACAAATTGATAAAAATACACCGGATGGTTATCGGCTTCCAGATGCTCATGAAAAAGATAGGAAATATCATGATTTATTAATGTGTTCAACTCATTTTCTATGGCAATTTTCCAGTGATTATTTTCACCAAATTGGTTTTCCAAAGCAAACTTTAATATACTAATTGCCTGAGAAACTTTTTCCTGAGGATTGGAAAAATGGCTAGTGTGATAGATCATCATATCTCGAATTGCACTTACTATGCCCCATCCAGGCAGTACGTTATAGCTCACATAGGCCACACCATTCTTAGACAGATTTTCCTTGCATACCCTAATTATATCCCACTGGACAGAATTCGGCACCCAGGAAAAAACGCCATGGCAAATTATATAATCGAATTCACCAAAATTTACATCAACATCAGATATCGATTTATGCTCCAGTCTTATATTTTTCAATCCAAGATCATTGATTATTTTTTTTCCTTCGTCTATTTGTATCTTTGAAAGATCTATGCCGACAAACTTTGCTTCGGGAAATAGCATAGCCGACGGTATTATATTCCCACCGGAAGCACAGCCCAATTCTAACACCCGAGCTTTGGTCACCTTTGGAGCATCTAGGCCAAATAACCTGGCTATCATTCGCAGATGAGAAGGCCTTGAGAAAGAAAATGCATTGCTCACATATTGTACCAAATCATAGGAATTTTGTGATATATTCACAGAATCCTCTGTTTTCGTATCATTAGAATCTAAAGTGGTTTCATTAGCATTTTCTGCCATAATTAAAAGCTCTGAAAATGGAACCTACTACATCATTGGCAATTTTCAAGCAAGAATATAGATTTTTTAAAAATTAGAAAAAAATAATTTTATCTAGGGCGTAATATTGTCGGAAAGCTTTTTATCGAAGTCATTCAGTGCACTGTCCAATTCCGCTGACATAACTTCATCTGGTATTTTAAACAATGCCTCCCGTAGCGAATCCCTATCGAATTTATAGGGAAATTTAGTAGCTCTAAGCATATCAGCCACCCCTTTGGAAAATTTCTGCTGAGCATCTTCGGGCATATGGACACACTGGGGCGCACAATTTCCCACCAACGAAATGCAGGCATTTTGACTGGCCACCGGGACTTTTCCGAAATTACTTCCTATATTTTTTACAATATTTGTTAAAAAACCGTCTTCGCCAACCAACAGCGATCCTACGCCATTGACCGCTTTGAAAAACAACTTTTGCGCCTCATTGGATGCAATTTCTCCTAATTTGTCGGCAATATTATATAGCATCGACTTCGATCTATCCTGCACATCATCTCCGCTATTCTGATGTTTATAGAATAGCTCCGGCATTTCACACAGAGCTTCCTGAGCATCTAGCATCAATTTATCCACTATTTTTGATAGCAATAAGGCCGGATCGGTGGCAATGAACAGGTCCTTGGCAGATATATCCAGAGAAGTAACATAATCATAAAGCTTCCATATGCTACTGGACACTATATCGGAACTATTATGGAAACAATCTCTGGCTGCAGCTCTCAATTCATCAAAAAATTCCTGAGCCACACTTCGATTTTCATTAAAATCGCGCACCATATTTTCATCAACACGCTTCGTTGGTATTAATCCATCCAGACTCATGGTTCTGATTATGTAAAAAAATTCTTTACAGTCAATTCTGCTCAGCCATTCATGATTTTTTATACTTCGCCAATTCTATGGACATCCAGAGTAGATTTACATCCGCCGGACTAACTCCACTGATCCTGGAAGCTTGGCCAATGGTCCCTGGCCTAATGTCACTAAATTTTTGGCGACTCTCAATCCGAAGACTTTTTATGGAATTGTAATCAAAACCACCCGGGATCACAACTCCATCCATTTCTTTCATCCTATCAACCTGCTTCAATTCCCTACTGAGGTAACCAGAAAATTTTATTCTATACAAGACCTCTTTTTTTATTTCCTCGGTCAATGCTATGAATTCTTCGGGATAGGATGGCTTTGAATCTGGTTTTTTTACCACATCAAAGAGACTTTCACCATCCAAACGAATGCGGAAAAATTTCTTGATCCAAAATTCTATAGCCCTCAATTTTTCTTCTATTTTATAAATTCTATGCTTACCTAGCAACGAATATTTATTTGCTGCCTTAACTAATCTAAGTTCGGCACTGCTATGGTTCAGTAACAATCTGTATTCTGCCCGACTGGTAAACATTCGGTAAGGTTCAAAGGTACCTTTGGTGACCAAATCGTCGATGAGAACGCCAATATAGGCCTGATCTCGCCCCAGGATCATGGGATCCATGCCATTTATCTTGGCCACGGCATTCACACCGGCTACGAGTCCTTGCCCAGCAGCTTCTTCATAACCAGATGTGCCATTTATTTGACCAGCACAAAACAGGTTTTGAACGATTTTTGATTCCAGTGAACGTAGTAACTGTGTCGGCGGAGCGTAATCGTATTCTACGGCATAGGCTGGCCTGACGATGATTGCATTTTCCAGCCCAGGAATTGTTTTCAGAATCTTTCGTTGGATTTCCAATGGCAAGCTAGTGGACAATCCATTTATATACCATTCATCGGTATAACATCCCTCCGGCTCAAGAAACAATCGATGACTTTCCTTATCGGTAAAATTTTTATATTTATCCTCTATGCTTGGACAATATCTCGGCCCCACACCGGATATTTCGCCGGAATAGAGCGGTGACTTATCCAGGTTATTGAGAATTAATTCCCTAGTTTCCTTGGTTGTATAGGTTATCCAGCAAGAATGATCCTGGCGATCGACCCAAGATCCATAGCCTTCATCGCAATAAACATCGTCCCTTGTGTCGTAAAAACCAAATTTAACCACATCCTGATCAGCTGTTTGTTCCTCACATTTGGAGAAATCTACCGAACGACCAAGTATCCTTGGCGGTGTACCAGTTTTCATGCGACCCAGAGAAATACCATTTTTTATCAAACTGCTAGACAATATGCTGGAAGAAAAATCTCCCAGTCTCCCTCCTTCTATTTTACTTCGCCCAACATGCATCAATCCATTTAAAAATGTACCGGTGGTGAGAATCACTGTTTTACCAAAAAAATCGACACCTAGATTTGTGCTAACTCCAACGATAACATGTTTATCTACAATTAATTCTGTTACTATAGCCTGGAACATAGCAAGATTTTCCTGATGTTCCAGCACATGCTTCATCCGTAGTTGGTAGGCTTTTTTATCGCACTGGGCCCTGGGAGATTGTACCGCTGCACCCTTGGATCTGTTCAAAAGCTTGAATTGTAGAGCCGTTAGGTCAGCATTGACAGCCATTTCACCGCCCAAGGCATCGATCTCTCGGACCATTTGACCCTTGGCCTGGCCACCTATGGCCGGATTACAACTCATCTGGGCAATGCTATCCATATTGCCAGTGAGCAATAAAACCTTTACTCCGCATCTGGCTGCGGCAAGAGCCGCTTCACAACCGGCATGCCCAGCTCCAACAACAATGACATCCTCTTCCATCATTTTCCATACCAGGTCAATGGAAATATCATTTCTAATGGATTGACAAAGGCCAAATTAATGGCGTAAACCTAGACGCTGAAGCATCTCGTTGTATTTTGCAAAATTATACCTTTTTATATAATTCATCAACTTTCTACGACGATTTGCCATGGCGATCAAACCCCGACGGGTATGATAATCTTTGGTATGGGTTCTGAGGTGTTCCGTCAAATGGTTAATTCTGGCCGTCAATAACGCCACCTGTACTTCACTTGAGCCAGTATCCTCATCATGAATCCTATACTCACAAATCACACTACTTTTATCTAAATAACTTACCTTCGACATGATACAAAACATTCATCGACGTAACCATCGCCGATTCATTTTATAGATTACACCATTGGAGAATTTTTCAAGCAATTTCTAGCAAATTATTACTTGAACAATCCAATGGTTAGCATTTGATTGGCTAAAATGAATTTCAAAATAATTGCCAGGATATTGGCCAGCGTTTTATTGATTTTAGCAATAACATTTTTATTATGCATGCTGTGCTGTTTCCATGGACTTTCCGAAGACAAAACCATAACTGGCCTGGCAAAATCTATTTTTTTAACGCTGCTAGCTTCCGGTGCATTCTATGCCGCATCTGTGGGCTACAAGAAACACATGTTTCGCCGCGAGGCTCTGGCCACCATAGGATTATCCTGGTTGATAGCATGTATTTTTGGCGCCCTGCCCTACCTATTTGTAAATGATTGTACTTTGGCTGATTCATTCTTCGAATCCACCTCCGGCTTGACTTCCACTGGCGCAACCATATTTCCCCATCCAGAGAATCTCCCCAGATGCATACTTCTGTGGAGGGCTGTTAGCCAATGGATCGGAGGTCTTGGTATAGTGGTATTTTTCATAGCATTGGTACCATTTTCCGGCCCAGGTACAAAATTACTATATTTAAACGATGCGGTATCCCAGGTGGAAGAATTCGAGTTTGGCCACATTCGTGATAATGTGCTATTCATCATCCGAATCTATATTACACTGACTGGCTTATGCAGCTTAATGCTAAAATTATTCGGCATGAATTGGTTCGATAGCCTATGCCATGCCATGGCAACCATAGCCACCGGTGGCTTTAGCACTCACAGCGAGAGTATCGGCTATTTTAAATCCAGGTCCATAGAGGTCGTTTTGACCATTTTCATGATCCTTGGTGGAATAAATTTTGTATTGATGACGCAGTTTTTAAGTAGAAAATATGAAAAAATTCGCGAAAATACCGAATTGAAAGCTTATTTCTTGATCATACTATCCAGCACTGTGGCATTGACAGTGATACAGCCGGCCAAGGAAGGATTTATGGCCATCTTTGATTCTCTTCAGAAAAGCCTATTCACCGTCTCATCGATACTGACATCCACTGGGTTTTTAGCCCATGGCTATCATATATTTTTGCCGGCAGTTCAGATAATTTTGATCACAATTATGGTCATAGGTGGTTGTGCTGGATCTACTTCCGGAGGACTGAAGGTCTCAAGGGTGGTGATGGCATCAAAGGGTATATTCGAGCACATGGAAAAAATATTCCGCCCAAGGGTGGTGCGCCAAACCTACATCAATGGCAAAATAATCCATGCCGAAGACCAGATTTCGGTTTTAAATTATTTCGTAACCAGTTTCGCATTGCTATCCATCATGGTAATTATCTTTGGATTCCTTGAAAATCAAATCAGCTTCGAAGGAATAGTTTCGGTCATTGTGTCAAATTTTTTCAATACCGGCATTGGCTTTAAAGAACTAGGCGGACCAGCCGGCTACACGACCATTTCCAACCTAAGCAAATTCTTCCTCAGCGCAGTGATGATAGTCGGTCGAGTGGAAATATATGCCATGCTATTGCTATTTATACCGTCCTTTTGGAAGCGCTATGGCTAGATGCTAAGCTCTAGGGTGTGCGTTTCTATGAATATCTTTCAATTTATCGAATTCCACATGGGTATAAATCTGCGTGGTGGATAGATTTTCATGGCCAAGTAGCTCCTGAACTGTACGCAAATCTGCCCCATTGTTCAGCAGGTGAGTGGCATAGCTATGTCTAATTTTATGTGGAGATAGGTCCGGAGAAAAACCACAGGCCTTCAGATAAAATTTTAAACGATTTTGTACCTGTCTAACACTCAACTTGTCATGCTTTTCAGAGACCACCACATTACCATCATAATCTCTGAAAAATTTAACCTGAAACCGTCCTATCGCTCCGATGGCCATGTGGCCCAAAGGACAAAGCCTTTGCCTATTGCCTTTGCCAGTGATCTTCGCCACACACTGTCTAAAATCTATGTTGCCATATTTTAATCCAACCAATTCACTTACCCGGAGGCCACCGCCATAAAGAAGTTCCAGTATCATGCTATCTCGATAGGCCATAAATTCAGAAATCTCTCCGGAGGCCAACAGAGAGAAAGGTTTTTCCAATAAAACTAACATATCGCTTTTCGACAAAAACTTCGGAAGAATTTTTTCTTTTTTCGGAAGAATTAGATTATCCGCTGGATTGCTGGGAATGGCTCCGGCACCATACATGAATTTAAACAAAGCGCGCAGTGCAGAAATACGCAAAAGCACCGAAGAACGCTTATGGCAACCCAACAGATGTATTATGAATTTCCTTAGATGCATGTTGTTAACATCGGTCCATTGCTCTGCAAGTTTATTTTCAATCAAAAACTTTGAAAACTGTTTCAGCGAAATTTCGTAGCTAGCTATCGTATTACTAGCCAAGTTCCTATGCATTTTTATATGGTTTAAAAAATCAGAAAAATCTAACAGATCTCGACCACCAGACACGATGGTCACAAACTGTAGTCTTTTGGAGCAATTACAATAACAAATTCACCTCTTTGCTCATCGGTAAATCGTTCTGTTGCCTCGACAATGGATCCTACAAATGTAAATTCATGCAATTTTGTCATCTCCTGGGAAATGGAAATAACCCTTTCTGGCCCAAAAACATACAGCATATCATTCAATGTTTTTGAAATCCTATGGCAGGATTCATAACCAAGGATAGTAACATCGATGCCTTTATATTTATCAAACATCTTGATTCGACCAACACTTTTCATCGGGAAAAACCCAAGGAATAGAAATGAATTTGTGGGAAGGCCGGCTATGGACAGTGCGGCAAGAAAAGCACTAGCCCCTGGAATAGGAGTAATTTCTATCCCATTTCTTCGGCACTCACGCACAACTCTAAAACCAGGATCAGAGATAGTAGGAGTCCCGGCATCAGAAACCAAGCCAATCTTCATACCATCCTTAATCCATGTAACTATCTCCCTAGCCCTTGACATTTCATTATGTTCGTGATAGCTAATGAGTTTTGTTTCTATTTTAAAATGATCGAACAAAATTCTGGTATTACGAGTATCTTCACAGGCAACCAAATCACATAGCTTCAGTGTGTCAATGGCCCGCAAAGTGATGTCTGCCAGATTGCCGATGGGCGTGGAAATCACGAATAATTCTCCGCAGGTTCTCACAATATGAGCCAATTAACCAACAGAACTCCCATGGGTAACGCCAGAATTAGACTATCGGTCAGATCTAAAATACCCCCGATGCCTGGCACCACTTTTCCGGAATCTTTTACATTGGCCAATCTTTTCATAGCTGATTCGACCAGATCGCCAACCACTGCAATCACCGATAATGCCATCGCAATGATCAATGCACGACCCATGGAAAATCTTTCAAATTTACGAGCAATAACTGGCTGAGTTGCCACAGCTACCATTACAGAAAATACTATGGCACCAACTAACCCTTCGATGGTTTTATTTGGGCTGAAACAGGGAGACATCTTATTTCTGCCAATGAGAGAACCAACAATCAACCCTCCCATATCGCTGAATTTTGCCACGGCAACCATCCATATAATCATATATAAGGCAGGTATACCACTTCCGCAAATAAACTCCATATAGCGAATGAATACCACCGGCAACGAAAACATCAGAGGTACATAAATTACTCCGAATAACGTTGGGATAAAGACTTCTTGGATCGATGACGGCGTCCCGATGGCAACTATATATAGTAACATTCCCATCATAGAAATGACAAGGCAGGAAATAATAACTTCGAAGCAATTGTATGGATTAAACATAAACCTCGGAATGACAAGCATGGCCAAGCCGATCACTAATCCAATCCAAATTAGCGGTTTATAACCCATTTTTTTCAATAGCATATACAATTCAGCCTGGGTTCCGACGGATGATAAAATTATTATAAAAAAACCACCGGATACACCGAATAAATATAAAGTCACAAAAACCATCGACCATAATGCTATGGTGCTTAAAAATCTATTCAGCATCTATGACCTTTCCAAATTTACGCTTCCTACATTGAAACTCGTGGACTGCATCGGAAAAATCATCATCCATAAAATCTGGCCAACATTTTTTTGGGAAATACAATTCAGCGTAGGCCGATTGCAATAGTAAAAAATTGCTAATTCTTTGCTCTCCAGAGGTTCTTATTAGCAGATCCACATCTGGTAAGCCATTGGTATCCAAATATTTTTCAAATTCACTCCATTCCGAAAACCCTTCCATTCCGGCCCGGTTGGCCCTGTTTATTGCCCGAAGCAATTCATCTCGACTACCATAGTTCAACGCTATGGTCAACAGCAAAGCATCGCATTGAATGGTATATTTTTTTAGCCAATCTATTCTGTCGCGTAACACCGATGGTAATTTTTCCAAATCGCCTATGGTTTCAAACCGCACATTCTGCTTTACCAACAATTTGGCATATCTCAGCATCGCCCTACCATATAATGACATAAGCCCTGACACCTCATGCTTCGATCTGAGCCAATTTTCCGTGGAAAATGCATATAAGGTAAGAAATTTTACACCAAATTTTCTCGCAGATTTTATCACCGTTTTGATAGCCTTAACACCATTATAATGGCCATAGAGACGCTCAAAACCTCGGGCTTTTGCCCAACGCCCATTGCCATCCATGATTATGGCAACATGTTCTGGCATAGAAACTTCCCTTTCGATTGGCATAGAAACTTTCTAAAAATTCTATGGCAAATGCAAGTGCGAAGAATTTTTGCCCAATTTATTCTCGCCGGTAAAAATCTATCTGGCCAATGATTTACTTTTTTATTTACTGTTCTCTATGATCATAAGCAGTGATGAGTTAGAATCTTTTATTACTGCAAAAAATTCCGCACCTCACGACCTGCTAGGCATCCATGAAGTGAAGGAAAACGGCAATTTGCGAGGGATGGTGATCCGAACCTATGTGCCAAATGCCATGACTTGCACAGCCACAGATCTTGCATCGGGCCAATCCATAGCACTAGAAAAAATCCATGAAACAGGTTTTTTCGAGGCATTTGTCGAATATATTCAAACCCATTTCAGCTATAAATTGAATATCGCCACCAGCGAAGGTGGTTTCTACGAATGCCTAGACCCCTATACCTTTATGCCGACCATGTCAGACTTTGATGCCCATCTATTCAATGAGGGAAAACATCACAAAATTTACGAAAAACTCGGAGCCCATGTGATTAGACATCAAGGAGTACTCGGCACAAGTTTTGCGGTATGGGCACCCAATGCCAAACGACTATCGGTCGTCGGAGATTTCAATAACTGGGATGGACGATATAACCCCATGCGGCTGATCGGCTTATCCGGCGTATGGGAAATCTTCCTGCCATTCAATTTGGAAAGTTTTAGATATAAATACGAAATATTGTGCCATGATAATTCTGTGGTGCTAAAATCCGATCCCTATGGAAATTTTTTTGAGCCACCGCCAAATAATGCCTCGATCGTGACACAGCTCGATGATTATAAATGGGATGACAATTCATGGATCCAAAAACGAACAACAACGAATTTTAAAAAAAACAAAATCTCAATCTATGAGGTGCACCTGGATTCTTGGAAGCGGGTTTTGGCGGAAAATCATCGGCCATTAACCTATCGCGAAATGGCCATACAATTATGTGCCTATGTTAAATCCTTGGGATTCTCTCACATAGAGCTTATGCCAGTGACAGAGCATCCCTATCTAGGGTCCTGGGGCTATCAGGTCACTGGTTTTTTTGCCCCCACCGGTCGCTATGGTACCCCAAAGGACTTTATGTTTTTTGTTGATCATTTTCACAGAAATGGTATTGGCGTGATCGTGGACTGGGTTCCGGCCCACTTTCCAAAAGACTCCTTTGCACTGGCAAATTTCGACGGCACCTGTCTCTATGAGCACTCGGATCCACGGCAAGGAATCCATCGAGACTGGGGCACACTGATATTTAATTACGAAAGGCATGAGGTTCGTAACTTCTTGATAGGTAGTGCATTATTTCTGCTAGATAAATTTCATATAGATGGCCTGCGGGTCGATGCCGTGGCCTCGATGCTATATCTGGACTATTCGCGCAACCCCGGAGAATGGGTGCCAAACAAATATGGAGGCCATGAAAACATCGCAGCAATAGAATTCATACGAGAAATTAATGATCTGATTCACAGTAACTTCCCAGGCACAATAACCATTGCTGAAGAATCCACATCTTTCGGTGGCGTCACCAGACCAACGGAATTCCATGGACTGGGATTTGATCTAAAGTGGAACATGGGTTGGATGCATGACACCATCAATTATTTTTCAAAAGATCCGATTTTCAGAAAGCATCATCACAATCAGCTCACCTTCGGCATGCTTTATCAATACTCAGAAAATTTCATATTGACGTTTTCTCATGATGAAGTCGTTCATGGCAAAGGCTCTATGATACATAAAATGCCTGGATATAACATGTCCGAAAAAGCCAGCCACCTGCGATCCCTATACGGATTGATGTTCGCCTGGCCAGGAAAAAAATGCCTATTCATGGGCTGTGAATTCGGCCAATCCAACGAATGGGACTACCGCCAAAGTCTTGACTGGCACCTGCTTAAATACCATGACCATCTGGGAATCCAGGTACTGATAGGTTCGTTAAATACCATATATGGTAACTACCCTTTTCTGGCCGAAAACGATTTCAATTGCCATGGTTTTGAATGGCTTGTGGTCGACGATTATAGCAACAGCGTTCTAAGTTTTCTTAGAAAGGGCCATGCCGGCGAATTTATGTTGGTGGTTTGTAACCTAACTCCCGTTACACGAACAGCTTACAGAATAGGCGTACCCAAAAGCGGCCGATGGGTGGAGATACTAAATACCGATTCGACAATTTTTGGAGGAAGTAATATCGGCAATTTCGGCTTTGGAGAAACATCAGCCATCAGTTCGCATAAATACCAACAATCGATGGAACTAACCCTGGCTCCAACCAGTACCATGTACTTTATTTTTCAGCCTCCAATGCTGATCGAATGATTGCATTTATGTCGTTGTGCTTCAGATGCCATCCGAGCTCTGACTGGGCCTTTCTCGGCTCAGCCACCAACCTAGCCGGCTCAAAAACGTCCTTTGGACCCTCCAGCACTTCCATCCCACGGCCGGTGATTCGACCAAGAATGGCTAGCACATCTTTCATCGATGTCGATCGTCCGGTGCTTATATTATAAGTATTTGCAAATCCATGACTTGATAACAATGGCAAAACCAGCCCATAGGGCTCCACCGCGTCATCCACATGCACATAGTCTCGTTCTTTGGTGCCATCAACGGTGGGATAATCGGTGCCAAATAGCTCAAATTTTTGGCCATTTTTGATGAAATTCCAATCCCAGGGGCAACGCGGCCCCACAATGTCAAAATGCCGAAACACTGCATAGCTGATATGGCTTTGGCGAGCAACCGCGCATAACATCCTCTCACAGAACAACTTAGTTTCACCATATACATTTATCGGATTGGGCAATGTCTGCTCGGTGATCAAATGTTCACTCACATTGCCATAGACCTGGGCCGAAGAAGCGAAGATGAATTTTTTCACATTCTCATCCATAACAGCCTGCAACAAAAACATAGTGCTCACCAAATTGTTCGAGTAGTATTTTAATGGCAATTGATTAGATTCCTTGACCCAATTGCAATCGGCCAGGTGTACCACACAATCGATGGCATTATTTTTCAAAATTGACCGAATAAAAGCCATATTGCCGCAGTCACCTTCTTGGATCTTCAGATTGGCATTGGCCATAGGGGACACACCATTCACAAACTTATCCACCACAACCACATCGTTGCCAATGGATAATAATTTTTTTACGCAATGCCTACCAAAAAACCCAACACCACCTGTCACCAATATCCGCATTCCCAAACCGCCTGGGGAATTGTGCAAATTTCAATGACAATTACAATAAATAAAAAATCTTCGCAGCAAACCAAAGTCAGGAATTTTCGTATCTCATCCGCAACATGTTATTGAATCTAGCTATCTTCTCTTTCCGCCTTCTCTTTTCGCAGGGCTTTTCAAAATATCGTTTCGCTCGCACATCCTTTAAAATACTCTCTCGCTCAAGTTTTTTCTTCAGACGCCTCAACGCCTTATCCACCGTTTCACCCTTTCGTAAATTAACACTAACAGCCATTTAAATTACCTACAAACTGATTTCGACATTAGGCCATTAGAAAGAATGTCAATACTAATTGCCAGATTTTACCATATATTTCAAATTTCTCACATTTTCGGCCCATTCCCGATGAATTCGATCATTGGCAGCTAAATATTCTAATAATTTGAATATCAATTCCTTATCTTCACCAATGGCTTCGGCGATCTCATCCACTGTCAGGGAGATTTTTTTGGATAATAAATGCTCTAGGACCAATTGCTGAATCCGAAGTACATCCTTGGCGGCCTTTTTTCCGGCCTCAACTCCTGGCTGATCATAGGCATTGACACCAATCAGCGATGCATAAAATCCCACTGCTCGCTCATACAAAGCGATCAAAATGCCCATATAATAGGCATTCATCTCGCGGATGGTCAAAGTGATGAACTCCCGGCCAGATTCCGATAAAGCAAGCCGTGTGCCCAGCAAAAATCCCTCGAGATAATCACCGGTTTTCACCCCAGGTTCGATGTCCATGGACTCGCCGCCCCTACTCTTCAGCACCTCTATAAATGTGACGAAAAAATTATCCAAACCATCTCTTAATTGTTGCACATAGGCATGCTGATCCGTCGATCCCTTGTTACCATAGACAGAAATCCCTTGATATACTTCTAAACCATTGATATCGTTACGCTTACCCAACGACTCCATTATTAATTGCTGCAAATAAGAGGTGAACAGACCAAGCCTATCCTTATAGGGTATCACCACCATATCTTTTTTACCATGTCCTCGGGAAGCGGCATGCCAAGCCACAGCTAAAATCATTGCTAAATTTTCTTCATTGGAACGACGAGCAATGGAATCCATATCCCGAGCGCCGGATAAAAATTTCTTAAAATCAAGACCTTGGAGCGCAGCAGGCAGCAAACCAACCACAGAAGTTACACTGGTTCGACCACCTACCCAATCCCACATGGGAAAACGACTAATCCAGCCATCTTCCTTGGCCTGACGATCCAGTTTACTATCCTTACAGGTTACGGCAACGGCATGTCTAGAAAAGGTAAACTTATTGTTATTATAAAGATGCTCCATTTCCATCATGGCATTTTTGGTCTCCTGAGTACCTCCAGATTTCGACATCACAATCACCAAGGTTTTTCCCAGCTGACCATCCAAAACATCGGCCATATAATCCATGCCATCAGGATCAGTATTGTCGATGAAATATAGTTTCATTTTATCTTTCTTTGGATCTGACAAAGCAGTGGAAATCAACTTTGGGCCAAGGGCAGAACCGCCAATCCCAAGGCACAAAACATTTTCGAAGCGGCCATCTTGGCCAATAACATCTCCTTTATGTACAGCCTGGGCAAATCGCTCAACCTGCGTAATGCCATTCTCTATCTCTGATTTTATTTCCACCGTCGGAGCCAAACTAGGATTTCTAAGCCAATAATGCCCAACCATTCTGTTTTCATTTTTATTGGCGATACCACCGCTTTCCAATGCAGCCATGGCCTTAAATGCCTTGGTTATTTCTTGATTCAAGTCTCTGCGACTGCTTAGATAATCGTGAACGTGACTCACATCCAACCCAATACCTAACTCCTCTATCCAAAAGTATTCCTCAAAAAAATCTCCTGCCATGGCCCAATGGTACTTTATATTTGCCCATCGTCAATTTCTAACCTAATTATTCTGCAGCCATCCGGATTTATAAAAAAATTTAAGCGATAATCTCCCAATAAGCCAACCTTTTCTGGCCATTCGACAAACATACCAAAGGGCGAAATTAAGAAATCTTCCAACGCAATGGCTTCGATTTCCTTAGGATCGTTCAGGCGATAGGCATCCATATGTAGAAGATTTATTCGGCCAGCATAGACCAAAAATATATTAAAAGTTGGGCTGGTAATATTATCATCAATGCCAAAAAATTTAGCCACGCCTCTCACAAAGGTAGTCTTGCCACTGCCAAGATCGCCCACCAGCGCCACCACGGAATTTTCAGCCATAATGGACCCAAAAAGCCACCCGGCTCTGACCGTTTCCTCCGCTGAGTGGGACTCATAGCCAGAACAAAATTTGCTGACGATATCCATGTCATTTAAAAATTTTTTGCTCTTTTCGTTTTTTTGCTTTAAATCATCTATGATTCATTTTGCAAAATTATAAGAATAGAATAAGCTACAGACAACTAACATATTAAAGGACCCATGGATTACCATGGGAACAAGTATACTCCTAAAATATTCATAGCTATGCACCAAAACAAAGCCCATTGCAAATAGAGGAAGCCACGCAACCAAATTGAAATGCATGGTGGCAAATACCACTGAGCTGACTATCATGGCGACCAAGGGCCATATTCTCTCCCGAAGAAATCTATATAATAAAAATCTAAAACAAAATTCCTCCACCAACGGTCCTAATATGCCCACTTCCATAAACATCACAGATATTTTCCACCACGAATCTATCTGATCAAAATGTCTTATAAGATATTGATCATGAATGTCGATATCGATGATTTTACTCTGACCCAAAGCAATTAAAAACTCTTTCCAATAGATACTACAAATAATAAATAGCGGTATCGTCATTAAAAGCCATGTCCATCCAAAATAAAATGCTAAAAAAGTCTTTTTCATCAAATTTTTAAAATCGCATTTCAAATATTTTAAAAGCGATTCAGTTTTAATGATAAAAAGTATCAGTATCAATAAATAGATATTAGTTAGGCCTCCGCTGACTAAAACCATCATCATTTTATCAATGTCAGCACAAAACAAATCGCATAATAGTTTAATAGATCTATATATGACCACATTGGCCACAGGCAAAGATACAAAAGTAATTAAAATACTACCAAAGGAGATATTAATCCTTGGCAATACGCAGCCATTGCACCCATTCAAAAACACAAGTAGATTTAACAGATACAATGCCGAAGCAAAAAAAGCATAGCCTAACCAAATCCAATAACACAGCCTATGCATAATAGCTAAATTAGTTAAGTCTCAATGGCATAATAACGCATATCAGGCCATCGATATCTTTGAATACCCCTGGGCTTAGTTCATCTTTAAATTCAAAATACACCTCATCCTTTGACAATGCCCTAAGTGGATCGGAAATGAATCTTGGATTGAATGCAACTTCCACTGGAATTTCTTCGTAGGAAATGGCCATGGCTTCATTGGCTTCACCACAGGCCTGGCTGAACGAATGTGCTTCGATCGAGTTATCAGCTATTTTAAACTTTATGGAACAATTTTTGTCATCGGCCACAATGGAAACCCTTTGGACCATCTCCAAGAATCTTTCTCGATCCAACCTTATTCGATGTTCGGTGGTGGCAGGAATCACCTGCTTATAATTAGGATATTTACCTTCAACAACCTTCGAAACAATACGAATAACGTCCGTCAGTTTAGAATCAGCCTGGTCATCCACCCGTACCTGGAAAGAAATTTGCCTCCCATCGGAATGGATATCCACAGTTTCTCCAATGCCCAGCATGCGCTCTAATTCCATTACAGTTCTGGCTGGAATTATGACAGATTTGAAATTAACTGGTTCGTCAAACTTCTTGGAGATCAGGCTTAAACGCCGCCCATCGGTGGCCACCAAATTAACACTATCGCCTTCGGTTGAAAAATACACGCCGTTCAAAATATACCTATTTTCATCCTTCGACTGAGCATAGGAAACATTTTTTAACATATGGGCAAAATCTTTCTGCACCATGGTAATGCCACCGGTCTCATCAATCTTTGACAATCTCGGAAATTCTGCCTGATCAAGACCCGGCAATATAAAGACCGACCCATTGGATAAAATCTTAACCCGGCGATTATCCAATATCTTTATGATCACGGAATCACCCGGAAGAGATTTAATGATTAGGAATAATTTTTTTGCCGGCAAAGTAATGCTGCCAGCGTCCAACACTTCGGCCTTTAGGCGGCAATGGATTCCTATATCCAGGTTTGTGGTGGTAAAAGAAACCATATGATCATTTAGATCAGCCTCCATCAGCACGTTGGATAAAATTGGCATCGATGGTCTTATTCCTACAATATTCGATACCTGCTGCAATGCGGATAACACCGCCTCTTTACTGGCTATAAACTCCATATAATGTTGGCTAATATACAGCTAATTACCAAATATTGTCAATCAAAAGACACAAAACAAAAGCGCCATCCGAATGGACAGCGCATTATGACTATTAATATTTTACTGGGATTAGAAAGAATAGGATGCTGCCACAGTACCGGCATAGTCTTTCCATTTCTTACTAAGCTGAGTCTCTAAACCAATGCCAAAACCCCAATTATCTTTGGATAGGTCATATCCAACGCGGATAACACAGGAATTTTTCGATATTTTTCCTTTTGCTGGGGAATAAGTCAAATCCATGAACTCGCTGGTTCCTAGCTTAACTCTCCTTAACCATTCACGCTTATAACCGATTTCGGCAAAGAGTTTACCAAAGGAAAAATCCTTTTCAGCATGACCACCAATGATGGAACTGAATGAATGGCGTCTACCTTTTCCATAGGCAATACCATCTTCCACATCAGCATCTTTGTCCTTTTTCCCATCATCACCCAATGGTGTAACTGACTCAGTGCCGTGCTTTTGTCTTACATAGCCATAGGTTAAATCAAGCCATGGACCAAGCTTTACAGATTGCACTTTCCAGGGCAACCAAACAGTATTGGCATCAAACAATACCCAACCACCATTGTGTGAACTATAAAACCTGCCTATATCAGCACCTTCGGATTCTTCTTCATCATCATCTCCTCCTCCTGGTGCTATGGGTCGATTTCCCCACTCTTTATATTTGGAATGACCAAACAAACCGCAGAATTTTACGCTCAAATCCCGGACTTGGGAAGCCCATTCACCGTACAAGCCTCCGAAGAATGAACGCTGACTTCCATTGTTGCCACTCAAAAGAGTCAAACCGTTATACTTCACACTGGCATGGCCATAGCCTAGCATTGCACCCAATGTCCAATCATCACCAAGGCTCATATCATAGCCCAACGAAGCGCCCCATATGCCAGCACGCATACCGTAGCCTTTTACCTGTTTCTGACGAACCAGGTCGCCCATTCCGGAAACCCAGAACTCTCTATCATTGGATGCACTTCCCAGATGGGAGTATATGGAATTACGAGCAAGCTCAGCAATTTTCAAGGTTATGCGATTCCGCTCGTCTATGGTACTGCGGGATAATGAACGTGCAATATCCGCATTATCAAAGCCATCTTCATCCACATCATAATCTGCAATCAACATTTGGAATAAGGCTCTTTGATCATCGCTTATGCCATCATTGCCTTGAAGATTATCGACCATTCTAAGGAAATCATCTGATATACCAATAGTGTCGAAACCTTCATTTATGGCATCACTATAGGCACTTACCTCATAGCCATTAACACCGAAAACCGAACCATCTCCACTGATATCACCGACTTCCATATTAATCAACAAGTTGCTAACGGCACCTTCTAGATTAACCTTTTCTGCAAATTCTTCGGCTTTTTTATCGCCCAAGGCAACCAAAGGAATTTTCTTTCCGGATTCACCAGGCTCTTCTAAGCTCAGATCTTCAAAGGATTTACCTGCGATCTCAATGTCTACGCCACCCTCCGGAGCAACGAAACAATCCACATTGGCCAAAACCAACTGAGGCGGAGCATTATCCACCACGGGCATGGCGAACACAATGCCTGCATCACCGTTAAATATCAATCTATCATTGGAATCGATGGACAACCGAGATTTTTCCGCACTGGTGAAAACCAAATCACCTTCCATGAGTATTGATTTCGGATTAGGAGCAAGCGACATAACATTGACCTGACCATTGATAAGCAACTCACTTTCTTTGCCAGTGAATATTAACGGAACCTTTCCATCTTGACTACCAATGACCATAGTTTTGTCGCCACCTATAGCACCAAAAGCCTTTTCTTTCACCAGAATGATGGGAGTGCTAGAAATTTTATCTGTCTTACCAGCTGTAAATTGATAAGTATCTGCATCACTTTGGATACTTGCCACTGTTCCGGCATCGAGACCAGTACCGTTCAATATAAAAATCGGATGTATGCTATCTTCGCCTTTTGCCATACCCTCCACATTCACCGTACTGCCAACCCTTAGGACAGAACCTCCGCTAACGGTAATGCCACTCTTGCTACTATCCACCGGTGTGGTACCATCAGAAGCAAATATTGAAATAGCACCATTATCACTTGCTCCCTTAATGGTTAGGACACTTCCGGGATTGACCGTGGAATTATCTCCAATGTTAATCCTATTAGCAGAGATTGAGCTTGCGCCATTGGAAGTTATACCACCTTTGATAGTGATCGTGGTACCAACCAAATGGCCACTGGTATCGCCGACGGACACCGGCACAATGCCATCGGCAGGGGAGGCATCATATTTTGCAACTTTCAGGCCTTCGGCTGCGGTGGCACCAAGGGCTAATTTGCCCATTGTGGCATCGGTATCAAATATTACCTTCCCGGTGCCTGTGAGCACATGGGTCGTCGACGATGCATTGGTAAGGTTAAGATTACTCACAGTAAGAGACTTATCCATGGCCCTCAGCACCAACTTACCTGCATAGTCTTTGAGACCGAAGGCTACGCCGGTATCGGGAACAGTACTAATATTACCAAGCCTCACCGGGTAGCCAGAGTCACTGGCATCAAAGAATATGGCCGCCGGTGCAGGGTTGCCAAGAACTAGACCATTAAGAGCAGTCGTAAAATCAAATGTACTTTTAGTTAAATCCGCATAATCTGATTTAAGGCTAAAGCCCAACACTCCAGACCCAGTTAATGTAATACTATTTGTAATTTTGTTGTCGCCAGTACCCTTAGTGCCAATTTTATTGCTTTCACCACTATCACTATTGGCATTGATCTCCAAAACTGCCATCTTGCCCCCCTCGGCAGTGATGCTATTATTCTTATCATCCTCAACAGTAGTATCCCTGTTAAAATTAGCGCTTTTAGCGCCTTCATTAGTAATTACTATAGGAGGAAAATCAGCAGCAGCATAGACGCTGGTGGAGCCCAACATTGCCAGACCTAGACCAAAACCTAAACCCAAAGCATTGAGCGTACCAATCTTCTGCTCAATGCAATAACTGAGAGCATTTTTCAGCCCTCCAACTCTTTTTTTAATATCTATATTTTTAATATCATTATTATTTTCCATATTTCAAAAACCTCTCGGTCCCTTTCTAAATTAATTCATTTGACACACATTTCAGCCCAAAACCATTTCGACTGGAATGCTTACTTTCTTTTAATATGCACATTTAAATCATTATGCAAGAAAAAATTTTTGAACATCTTCATATTATCCTTCAAAGTCATGATGTTCCGTTACAAAATCACTCTACTAATTTTCATAAGGCAGTCTCCCTTCTCCAAATTAATAAGCCTCACGCCCTGGGTTGATCTCCCCAGCAGGGCTATGTCACTTACCGCTATTCTTACTGCCTGACCGAATTTTGTCAACATCAATATTTCATCGCTTTCACCGATGGTTAGTGCTCCGGCCACTCCGATACCCTTCGCCAAACGAATGGCGATCACACCGCTGCCACCGCGTTTCTGCAGCCGATAGCTGGCAAATTTCGATCGCTTGCCCTGGCCATTGGCCGCTGCCACCAGAAAGGTTTTATCATTTTTCACCACGGTCATTGCCACCAACCTATCGCTAAATCTTAGGGTCATGCCACGCACCCCTCTTGTGGCTCGGCCCTGGCTCCTGAGCTCAGTTTCATTGAACCTAATGGACATGCCCTTGTAGGTTATCAACACCAACTCATCATTGCCAGTAGATAGCTGGGCTTCGATGACCTGATCACCATCGTCCACATCGATACCACGGATGCCACACCGACGAAAATTTTCATAGGCGCTCAAGCAAGTCTTTTTGATCACACCATTGCGCGTGCACATCACCACATACTGATTATCGGAAAATTCCTTAAAATTAAACAGAGCCGCTATGCGCTCACCCTTTTGCATCTCCAGGATATTTATCATCGACCTGCCCTTGGCCAATCTGGACCCTTCGGGCATCTCGTAGACCTTTTCCACGTAGATCCGTCCGGTATTCATCACAAACATAACATTGTCATGGGTATTGGCTGAAATCATATGCTCGATCTGATCATCATCATACTGGCCAACGCCTATAACGCCTTTGCCACCACGACGCTGAGATTTATATTCATCCACATTTGCCCGCCGGATAAAACCATTGTGGGTAACGGTGATAATACAGCCTTCATTGGCAATCACATCTTCGATTCGAAATTCGCCTTCTTCATGGATAATATTTGTTTTTCTTGGCGAAATATATTTTTCTTTCATATCTAATAAATCATCTTTTATAATATTAAACAATAGTCTGTCATTGGCTAAAATTTCTTTATACTCGCTTATTATTCTATTCAAATTTTCATATTCTTGTTCTATTTTGTCTCGTTCCAGGCCGGTCAATTGATATAGCCTCAAATCTAAAATTGCATCGGCTTGCTTATCGGACAGAGGAAATTTTTCCATCATTTCTGACTTGGCATACTCTCTATTGGATGATTGACGAATTATCTTTACAAAATCGTCCAAATTATCCAGGGCAATACGATAACCTTCAATAAGATGTATTCGAGCTTCGGCTTTTTGCAACCTAAATTCGGTTCTGCGATAAATAACCTTATGCCTATGATCCAGATAGCACTCAAGCATTTCTTTGATGTTCATCTGCTTGGGCCGACGATTATCCAAGGCTAACATTATGACGCCAAAGGATGATTCCAACTGGGTCATTTTGTAAAGTTTATTTATTAATACCTTTGAAGATTCACCTCGTTTTAATTCCATGGCTATGCGAGTATTTTCATCGGATTCATCCCGAAGATCACTGATCTCATCAATGGCTTTATCATTCATCAGTTCGGCAATCCTAATCACCAATGCTGCTCGATTGATATTATAAGGCAACTGAGTTATCACCACCTGCTCTCTGCCTCCTTCCAATTCTTCGGTCTCCACAATGCCGCGATTCTTTATAATGCTACGACCAGTCTTCAGATATTTTTCTATGTTCTCCATGCCCACCACCACTCCTCCGGTGGGAAAATCTGGGCCTTTTATTATGCGGCATAGCTCATCTATACTCAGATTGGGATCATCGATTATGGCGCATAGAGCATCGATCAATTCACCGAGATTATGCGGAGGAATATTGGTTGTCATTCCAACGGCTATGCCCGTCGATCCATTCATCAGCAGATTCGGTAACGCCGAGGGCAATACCACCGGCTCAACGGTACTTTCCTTATAATTCGGCTGAAAATCCACGGTATCCTCATCAATATCACGCAAAATCTCTTCGGCCATGCGGTCGAGCTTGCATTCTGTATAACGATAGGCTGCCGGCGGATCACCGTCTATGGATCCAAAATTTCCCTGGGGCATAATCAATGGATAACGCAGTATCCAGTTTTGGCCCAGACGCACTATGGTGTCATAGACCGAAGTATCGCCATGGGGATGGTAATTTTTCAAAACTTCGCCGACCACACCGGCACATTTATCAAAGGGCCGACTACTCAGCAGACCTTCCCGTAGCATGGCATACAATATCCTGCGCTGGACTGGCTTAAGGCCATCTCGCACATCAGGCAATGCCCGACTGACTATGACAGACATGGAGTAATCGATATAGGATTTCTGCATGACGTCCGTTATGTTTGATGAAACTATTTTTTCGTTCTCTGCGGTCATTTATTAATATCTCCAAAAATTTAAGCGTCTATATAAGAAACATTTAATGCATTATCTTCTATGAATGCACGGCGGATCGGCACATCTTCTCCCATCAGCATGGAAAAGATCGATTCGGCCATCGCAGCATCTTCGATCGACACCCTCAACAATCTTCTGGTGATCGGATTCATGGTCGTCTCGAACAACTGCTTAGGATTCATTTCTCCCAATCCTTTATATCGCTGGATTGATAGACCACGCCGGCCAAGCTCTCGGATCTTCGCCAGCAGCTCCAATCCCGAATGCATACCAAGTCTAATTTCGTTTTTTGTGTCGATATTCTCAACCACATAATATCTTGGCTGCTCGGTTTGCTCAAAGGTAGATATGTCAAGGCCAATTTCTTGAAGCTCCTTCAAAATTTCGCTAAGTCTCAGCGATTCAAAAATTTCATGGACAGAAATGCGCTGCCGAACCCTATGACCATCCCTATCAATTTCCTTCGATGCTGTGCCAGCAAACAGGTCATCGGATATGCCGTACTCCAAATAAAATTTTGATCTCTGTTCATCATCGAAGAGAAACCTAAACTCCTCGTCATTGCCAGTTCTTATCCTCGCTATATATCTGGGCAGAACAAGCGTAGCCAAGTCATAGGCGTTTAGATATTTAGCCAATGAACAACCACATCGAACTATGCCATTGCCAAGGCTTTCTAGCTTCGAGAATGCATTTACAACGATTTCAACCTTGTGGGGATCAAATTGCCTGCCATCGTTGGCTGATATCAATGTAACATCTTCGGAACCGAGCTCCAGCAATATCTTATTTAGCTCGGAATCGTTGTCCACATAGCGCTCCTTTTTCTTTCTTTTTATTTTATAGAGCGGCGGCTGGGCGATGTAAATATACCCTCTTTCGATCAATTCTCGCATTTGCCTAAAGAAAAATGTTAACAGAAGCGTTTGGATATGGGAGCCATCCACATCAGCATCGGTCATTATAATTATTTTGTGATAGCGGCACTTATCCGGATCAAATCCGCCAGCATCGGAAGAATTGCCGATGCCTGTGCCACAGGCCATGATCATCATCCTTATGGCTTCGCTATTTAAAACCTTATCAATTCTTGCCTTTTCCACATTAATGACCTTCCCGAACAGCGGCAAAATTGCCTGGGTTTTTCTATTGCGACCTTGCTTGGCCGAACCACCAGCCGAATCTCCCTCCACTATGAAAAGTTCACATTTTTCCGGAGATTTTTCCGAACAATCGGCTAGCTTTCCAGGCAATCCTCCGAAGGCCAATGCACTTTTCCGTACCGTCTCTCGGGCTCTACGGGCAGCCTCCCTGGCTCTGGCTGCATTCAAGCACTTGTCAACGATCTTCTTCCCAAGTCCCTGGGTTGTCTCGAGCACATACTTCAAATTGTCTCCAACAATCTTTTGAACCACACCGTCCACCTCGCCATTGGATAATCGGGTCTTGGTTTGGCCTTCAAACCTTGGCTCTGGAACTTTTATGGAAATGACCGCTGTCAGGCCCTCGCGTACATCTTCGCCGGAAAGAATCGGATCCTTGTCTTTCAGCAAATTATTGGCTTTGGCAAAGGAATTTATCACCCTGGTCAAGGCAGTCTTAAATCCAGAAAGATGGGTACCGCCTTCAATGTTAAAAATGGAATTTGCATAGGCATAGACCTGCTCGTTATAGGAGTCATTGTATTGCAATGCCACGTCAACGGAGATATCACCATTGCTGTCGCCGGCAACAATTCCAGAAAAGGCTATTGGTCTTTCGTGAATGACAATTTTTCCTCTATTTAAAAATTCCACATATTGAACTATGCCGTTGTCAAACTTAAATACTTCGAATTTATCACTGCGTTCATCGGTCAACACTATGGTTATGCCAGGATTCAGGAATGCCAATTCACGCAATCTCTTGGCAAGAATATCGTATCTAAATTCTCTGATTTCACGAAAAATTTCCGGATCTGGCAAAAAAGTTATTTTTGTGCCGGTTTTTTTCGTATCGCCAATAACGGTCATTTTCTGTGTGGTTTTCCCCTTGGCAAAGGTCATGTGATAGATATGTCCGTCACGCCTCACCTCCACATCAAAAACCTCAGAAACAGCATTAACACACTTAGCACCAACACCATGCAACCCGCCTGACACCTGATAGGCACCTTTGGAAAACTTACCACCAGCATGCAGATTTGTCATAACCAGTTCCAGCGCTGGCATTTTATATTTTTCATGCATATCCACCGGTATGCCACGTCCATCGTCCTCCACGGAGCAGGAACCATTTACATGTAAGTTGACGCTGATATTATTACAATAACCGGCCAACGCTTCATCTATGGAATTATCGACAATCTCAAACACACAATGATGCAATCCACGCTCATTCGTATCGCCAATATACATATCTGGGCGCTTGCGCACACCTTCTAACCCCTCTAATTTTTGGATCTTCGAGGCATCATAACAACCGTCCTGTAAAATTTCATTAAAATTATCCGAAGCAATATCATTCATATTCATACATTACACCACCATTTAATAGCCATTGACAAAATGTGCCTGCAAATAAACAATAGCAATGTAAAATGCGAACAAAAAATTGCACTTATGCCTTAAAATCGCACCTATGGATTAATTTTACCTATGATGGGGTGGCAGACCGGATTCGAACCGGCGACCCTCGGAACCACAATCCGATGCTCTAACCAGCTGAGCTACAGCCACCACAAACGATGTGCATGTCAACATTTTGAACGATGTTGTCAATCAAGATACGTAGATTTAATGCATAAAATACTAAACACACCAATTCAGATTGACAAAATCTCCACTTAGGTACACTTTGTCAAATCTATGTCCAGTGTAAAATGCATGCGATTCGTACCGGCTACCCTAAATCGCCGGGCCTGGGCTTTTAATATAGATTGCATAATAACATCCCTCATTTGCATTCCATTTCTAAAAAATAATATGCCAGATCTATCCAGCCTATGGGTACCAATAGATGCCCCATCCGCCGCCATCAATGTAAATGATATTGCGAAAATAGCCGAGAGCATCACGAAACCTTTTTCTAAGCTAATGGTACTAGGCTGTATCATTTGCATAGTTTATTTTGCCATCAGCGAAATATTGTTTAGAGGCACAACCATTGGCAAAAGATTATTTCAGATAAAAACTGTGATGATAAATGATCCCTGTTCTGGACCATCACCTTTTCAAACACTAATGAGATCCATACTAAAATGCGCTGCAGCATTTTACTGTATGGATATTAATAGTATAATTATTTGTATAATATGCCTTGCAAATTTCTTCTTTGGAGTGATATCTTCCACCGGATCCTTTGGCTATGATGTGATTTCCCGGACCATGGTGGTTAGGTATGACTACGGTGAACATCATCCTTTGGAAAAGGTTGGCTTCCTATAGAGAGGTAATCCACAGTCCGTAATTCATAAAAATCGCCATTCGATGGCGAGGCAATAGCTCCTTAAAAATAACAATTTTTCATAGAAATGACAAAAAAACCAACATTAGGTAATTCAAATCTTCCTAGGGCGAAGTTCAATCTTCCACAAAATAAATGATAATCCTATGCAAAAAGTGATAAAAACCCTCCCTGGGAACTGGCGGGGGAAGAGAGACTCGAACTCTCGACCTTCGGTTTAGAAGACCGCTGCTCTATCCACTGAGCTACTCCCCCTTTGGCAATCTTTGGGCACTGGTTATCTTTCAAGCCCTTTTGCGTCACTAAACTTGCAAAACAAAAAAATAAATGCAAGAATTTTACCAGACCATTAACCACAATTATTTTCAATTTGAAGCTGAAAATACTTTAAAAATTTAAAAAAATGTTTAGATTAAGTTTGTTATGTCATCACCAATTCAATCATCTGGTCCATCAAATATAAGTGGACCGACCGATCTGGAATCTAAAACCAATGCACCGAAAACTAAGTTTGCATTTTCCATAAAACAGGCTGACTCGAATAAAAATGTGAGCAAGGCCATGGAAAAGCAATCCAATATTCCAGCAGAAAAACCAAATATCCCCACTGACAGTTAAATACTTTTACATGCTTTTATGGCCTTTGGACTACTAACATGCAGTCTAATATGCAGTTCAAAGGCAAATTCAAAAACTTCTCTGATTAATGCATCGCCATAGTATTTTTATTTAAAGGTTAAAATGCTTTAAAAACTAAAAAAAATACTTAAAATATATATGTTATGTTTCCGACTCTGCATGCAAATACACCGGATCAATCGCGCCTAACGGGCGCAACTAAATACGATACCGAAACACTCGGAAAGTTGCGAGAAGAGTTAGGGTTCTCAATACAACAAGAAAAAAAAGGAAATCTAACCGTACGCAGTTCCATGGACGGCAGCATATCTAGCACAATGAAGTTGGGGGATATTAAAGAAAAACATGCTAAACCCGTAGAAAATCTTGTCGGAAAGATACTTAAAGACAATGGGATTAACAACATTGACACATTACTCCCAAGTAATGCGAAAGATAATGTTCTTAAAGATGCAAATAAATTTATTGGCATGGCATTTTTTCTATGTACGCCAGATCAAATGAACCAAGTATTATCTTCGCCAGATACACTGACAAAATTTTGTAAAGCCATACTGACTGAAAAAAGTGATCAATATAATGAGGCTACCACTAACGAACTTCCTGCTGATAAACTTGCTAACCTTCCTAGCTACCATAGCTACATATCCTTGCCTCGCCAAAGGGTCATAGCTGCCCTGAAATCCTCGCAAGAACAATCGGGACAGCAATCCACTAAGCTATCTACCTCAGCTCAGCCAAACACTACCTCAGCTCAGCAAAACATTGGCCCATTTAAGCAAAACATTGACTCAGCTCAGCAAAACACTGGCTCAGTTAAGCAAAAAATTACCTTCTATCAGCAAAAAATTGACTCAGCTCAGCCAAACATTGGCCCATTTAAGCAAAACACTGGCTCAGTTAAGCAAAACACTGCC
>JAIRTH010000022.1 GCA_031255005.1 Puniceicoccales bacterium
CATCACATTACCACAAATTATCTACCATTTACCATTGCCATTAACCATGATCCATGGCGAATGCAATTATAACGGACTTGCCATCAAAGACAAGAGACTGGGATCTGTGGTTGTAACCGTTGGGAATTTTTCGCTAAATTTTTATCAAATTATGAAGTCATGACCATCCGCTGCCAAATCCCACTGAAAGATAAAAATACCTAATAATATTCCTCCAAGGCACCATGCAAATTTTCTCATAGGATACCATTTTTTCATATTACATATTACAGATGTAGACTCCATAGTTCTCTGCCATTTTCCATTATTTACATATTAGAAATGCAAACAATGATAAGTTCCCATCTTGGGCATGCTCCATCCATAAAAACACAAAAAAACGTAAAAAAGCGTAAAAAATGAAAAAAAATGCAACCTCTTCAAAATGGAATACCTTTCTAAAGAAATAAAATTAGTTGGTGGAGCCGATCGGGTTCGAACCGACGACCTCCACAATGCCATTGTGGCGCTCTTCCAGCTGAGCTACGACCCCCTTCTTTATGGCACACCCCACAGGAGTCGAACCTGTAACCTTCTGATCCGTAGTCAGATGCTCTATCCAATTGAGCTAGGGGTGCAACCGATACCTTCAGGCTGTAACGGTAAAGGTTTTTGCAAGGCAAAATTTAAAACTTTATGCCAAATTAGAAGTTTTATATTCACATCTATATTTCATCAGAGTTTCAAAACTGCCTATGTCACCCCAATCAAAATCGCCGATGATCACCGAAAGATTCTCAAGTTTCTCCAGTATAGCATGATCAAAGGATATATTTTTTGCAAGCCCATAGGCCTGTACATCGCCATGGATATATTTTAGCACATTCTTATATATGTCCATGGTATGTAATCTAAATGCTTCCCGCACAAAGCTAGTTGTAGATATGACCATACCAGTATTCCAAAGATACTTGCCAGACAATAGGTATTTTTTTGCGATCATTTGGTCTGGTTTTTCTACGAATCTAGCCACAGGAAACATTTTTCTATGGCGACCCATGGCCCTGTCAATTTCAATATAGCCGTATTGAGAGGATGGCCCTCCGGGAGTCACACCGACAACGGCCATCCCTCTGCCACCCGAAACAAAAGTAGTTGCCAATGATAAGGTTGCAACAAAGCCATTGTCTCCATTTATCACCGAATCCGATGGCATAAATACTATTGGCCTAGGACCAAATCGATGATACAAAATTTCATTTGCTAAACAAATGGCTGGTGCCGTATTCATCACCTGTGGCTCAACTATTATGTTGGATTCCAATAACATAGGAATTTCTTTTCGTAGCACAGAATCATTACCTTGGCTGGTGGAAATAAATACATTGGCAGCATTTCCTAACAAAATTCCACGGCAAAATGCCAATTCTATCAACGAAACACCTCCTATTTTCAAAAAATATTTCGGCCGCCACGGAGTACTTATGGGCCATAAACGTTTACCAACTCCGCCAGCTAGAACAACAACAAGCACATCCATAACTCATACAATCCTAGACTATACCCATAAAAAATAAACTAGCAGTAAAAATATAAATAAATTTGTTTATTTTTTATTGGACAAAGGCTCAAAAATACTCAGTAATTAAAGGCATAATGAAATTCAAATCAATTTATTTATTGTTTATTTATGTGTTTCTTTCACCAGTGGTGGTGTTTGGAGAAACGGTTAATGCCATGGAGACATCTAAGGTTGTTGATAATACCAAAGAAGTAAATAAAACACCTGATAATAAGGCCATTGGAGAAACCAAAGCTACTGTCAGTCAGAGTATTTCTGATGCAGAAAAGGATAAAATGATTAACGCCTATGGTTGGCTCATTGCAAAGGAATTATCACTTGCATCTCTGAATTTAAGTAGCAAGGAGTTAGATATATTTTGCACCGGACTAAAACTAGGCTGTGAAAATGGTGCACCACAGATAAAAAGCATGGAAGAAATGCAAAAAATGCAGGGCTTTTTTGAAAAGAGGATCGCAGAAAACGCAGATGCCGTGGCGAAAAAAAATGATGAAGAATTCATTAAAAATAAAAAAGAAGCTGATGCGTATGTGGCGAATCTCGACAAATTGCCAGGCATACGTAAAACCGAAAGTGGCTTGAGATACAAGATTTTATCGAATGGTGACGAAAAGGTACGGCCAACGGATTACTCCCAGATAGTAATCGAATATGAAGGAAAATTGATTGATGGTACCGTGTTTGACAGTTCGAGTAACAGAGAAGGAAAAGCCGAAATATTCATTGGCAGCACTGTAGATGGATTTAAAGAAGGGTTGCAGCTCATTGGCAAAGGCGGTGAGATAGAATTATACATATTACCTGAACTTGGCTATATGAATAGACAGCTAAGCTTGATTCCAGCAGGATCTCTGCTGATATTTAAAGTAAAATTGTTAGATATTTTGGCCATGGCTCCTCTTGGAGGCATGTTTGATGATTGGGAAGAAAATGGCGAAGAAATAATGGATGGCAGCAATAAAGTCAATCCTGAAGATAACAAAGATAAAGCTGCCCAACCAGTAGAATTATAGCAAATTACTACCTAAGCGATTTTAATTTATAGTCCATATTCTGCCAGATTGTAAGGTTTAGGCTTTCCGGTCTGGCTATTTTATTTATTTCTAACAAAATTTCTTCCAAAAGAGATTGGTCCATAAAAGGATAAGTTTTTATTATGTTTCCAATTTGTTTCCTCCTGTAATTGAACATATATCTTATTAACATTTTAGTTTTTCGATGAAATATATGTGGATGCTCTTTTTTTCGCAAAACTAACAATGCCGATGCCACCTTTGGCTTTGGATAGAAACATTTTTCTTTCACAGGATAAATCTGTTCAATCATATAGGCTGAGTTAAGGAATATTGATATTGCTCCGAAAGATTTACAACCATGTGTGGCTGAAAATCTTTTAACCGCTTCCAGCTGAAGCATTAATACCATAACTTCAGGTAATACTTCGCATTCCAATATAGCATCTAGCCAAGAAGTCGAAATGGCATAGGGCAAATTAGATACAATTTTATAATGAAAAATGTTCCCAGGCAATCCGGCAATAGGAAATTTTAATGCATCACCATTGATCAATGAAAATGATTTGTTACCTAAAAATTTTTCACTAAGAAACGAGCATAGTACTCTATCATATTCCACAGCAAATACTTTCGCACCAGCATCCAATAAACCAATGGTTAATGCTCCGAGACCAGGACCAACCTCCACTACCCTATCATCGATCTGGATTTCAGCCAATTCGACTGACTTTTTTACGATGTTGTGATCTATCAAAAAATTTTGACCAAGCCTCTTATTCGGCGAACATCCGAGATTTTCTAAAGCAGATAGTGTGGATTTGATTCCAATCATTTAAAATGCACACAATCGCTTAAGATCTACGAGAGAATCACTTACATTACCTTTAGCCAGGCAAGATATGTCGCTGCCCTTGGCCGAACTTGAATCGCTAAGGTCGACAGATGGAAATTTAAAAACAAATTTGTTGCCAACAGGTTCATACAGAGAACCATACACATTAAAATCAGCATTCTTATTAAGAGTTATATCTGACAATCGGGTATTTTCCACAGAAGCTGAACGTTTTATATTATATGGAAAATTTACATTATGCAACTCAACCACTTTTCTATCAATAAATTTTACAGAAATCTCAACGGTTATGTCAGCAGAAATTTTTATAGCTTCCATCAATCCACTATGCTTTAGGTAATCTATTTTACACTGAAGATAGTGCTCTTTCTGATCAGGAAGTCCTTGGGATACAGCCATAGACGGAATGCCCCAGCAAAACCCTTCTATGGCGCCTCCCACTGTACCTGAGCTAAGTATAATTGGAATGGTTATATTTAGCCCCCAGTTAATGCCAGAAATAATTAAATCAGGTTTTTTCGGCAAAAGATTACCGAGAGCTACGTTCACGCAATCACTTGGCGTACCACCTATAGCCCACGCACGACAGCCATCCAGGCTGACTTCATCACAGGAAAGATCTTTGTTTAACCCTATGGAGCGCCCAACACCACTTTGCTCTTCTTGAGGTGCAGCAACAAAAACATCCCAACCACCGGAAACAAAACTACTAGCCAAAGCCATTAATGCTGCAGAATTGATCCCATCATCATTAGTAATCAACACACTAGCCACCGCATAAGGGGTATCTATTATTAGTTAAATTGCAACAAAAATACAAGAAAAAGCAAAACTACATCATCGCCGGAGATAATAAAAATGTTGATATTCCGGCGATAATGGATTCCAATGCCATACAAGAAAGGACCACTCCAGTAGCTCTTTCGATGACACCTAATATCTTTGGGGTTAATAACTTAGCAAACTTACATGAGACCACGAAGGTCAAATAACACAGGAACATAACGAACACCAATGCCAAGAAAAAAACAACTGTATCAGAAAAAGTACTACATACAGCAGATTTTTTCACCAAAGTCGCCGTGATTGTCCCAGGCCCCGTGAGCAATGGAGTTCCGATTGGAGTTATGGCGACATTACTAGCAGCAGGTTTAACTGGTTGAACTTGGGAATTTTCATCACCTTGTTCTTTTTTCAACACCATACCAGCAGAAATCGTCAATAAATACAAACCTCCCCCCACTTGAAATGCCTCGGTAGATATTCTGAACACCGTTCCCATTATAAAATTACCAGCAATAGCAAAGATTACCAGCAACACTCCGGCAACCGTACAAGCCTGCCGCGAAATGCGAATTCTCTCTTCAAGAGTTGCAGTCGGAGTCATACCAATCATAATAGCCGCGCCAATAATCGGAGCTAAAATAGCATAAATACTAATGGTTGTTTCTGCAAATAAGTTCACTTCAATAAATCAAAATACACTGCCTCACTCAATGTCAATACAATAATTAAATATTTTTTGACAATGCACCACGGTTTATTTTCGAATTATGCCTAACATCGACCGGAAATGCCCTGTGGAAAAAAAATTTTTTAATCGCTCTCGTTTTAGGATATTTATTAGCTATGGCTCGCAATTCTGTGGAAAATTTTCGCCTTTGCCAAAAAAATTTAGGAAAAAACCCACGCCTAGGAAGAACCGCGATGGCCGGCTGAATGGCTGTGGAATTTTTATACTTTACTAGCGCAACTCTTTCCACCGCAGCGTGTTGCACAAATAAAGATTCTATGCATTCTGTGCAATAAATTTCATCGCCAACTTCAATACGTTCAGATTTTCTGCCGCAAAACCACAGCCGCCCGCGCTGGTCGAAAAAACCAAGATCGCCGGTTCTATGCCAAATGGTATTTTTGTCAAATATTTTCGCCATTGATGTCTCAACACTAAGATTATCATACTCTTCGGTAACAGCCACTCCGCTCACCACAATCTCACCTATGGACCCCGTGGGCAAAACCAACCCATCTTCCATGGCAACGATAACGTCATCTATCACATCTATGACCATAACCCTCACTCCATCAACAGGATAGCCAACGCAAATACCAGCGCCAAAGTTTTCTAAGTCAGCCACAGAAATTATTTCATTGGCCTCTATATCGCAAATCGGCAAAGCCTCTGTAGCCCCATAGGGCGTGTGAATTTCCGCATTTGGAGCGACTTTTTTGATCGCTTTTATGACCGCTGAGCTTGCCGAAACTCCGGCCAAAAATATGAATTTAATCTGGTCCAAAATTAAATCACGCATATGGCAATACTTAGCAATTTTTTTCCATAGGACTGGAGAGCCAAAACTACTTGTCGCTGAGGAAGTTATTGCTGCTTGAACGAATTTTTTAGGATCAAGCTTGGCTGGACTAGCCGGATTGATCTCCGGAAGCACCGTCGTCCGCCCCAATACCGGATTAAACAGCATAAATACTGGCAAAAGCGTCAAATCAACTGCCTCTTCGTCAAATTTATACAATTTCTTTAAAATGTCTAACTGAGCTAAAAAATGTCTATGTCGATAAATTACACCCTTTGGAATGCCGGTTGATCCAGACGTAAATAACACAGCCGCAATAGCATCTGGATCACTGTCACCATTTATATCACCAGCTAAAGAAACGGAAGATTTCGCCCAAAGCTTTGATTTTGTCAAAATGAACTTCACCGTCGGCAGCCTGTGAAATTTTAATATCACCCAGGCAATTTTTTCACCTATGACAAATTCGGGCTTCGAGCGCTCGGCACAACTGAAAAATTTTCGCAAACCTAATCCAGAATCTATGACGATCGGCACAGCACCAAGGCGTAAAAGTGAAAAAAATACACAGATAAATTCGTAGCCCGGTCTGAGCATCATTAAAACCCGCGAACCACTGCAAACTTTTACCGCCGAAAGGTTAACCATAACCCTAGTAATATCCTGATTCAATCTATAAAATGAAATATTTTCATAGCTCAATCTGCCAAATAAATCTCGGCGCGGCACCATCACCGCACATAAATCTGGCTTAGTTTTCGCCAAAATATCGATGTCCTCCGTCAGATTACTCCTTCCACTGCAACACATTTCTTTAGGTATAAAATTTAAAGATTTAATAAAATTTCAAAAATCCATCGATGATCATTTGCTCAGCCCTTCGCCGCTCGACCCCTCTAGCATTGAGATAAAATAGCTGCTCTGGATTTATTTCACTGACCGTGGATCCATGGTAACATTTTATGCTGTTATTTCTCACATCCATTGACGGCACACTAGTCGTTCTGGCAGAATCAGATAGAATAAGATTTCTGTGCAATTGCCTGGCCTCGGAATCCAGGGCCTTTTCCATTGCCGTAATTTTTCCATAGAACGAAGAATTTGCATTTTCTTTCAGTGCAAATTTTACAGTCAGGTTTGACATGGTGTTGCGCCCCAAATGATATTGTAACACCCTGCAATCGAAAAAACCAGATTCTCCGACATATGAAATTTTTCCATTGGCCTTTGCATTTTCTCCGACCAAAAAAAAGTTTATCTCTGTCCTGAAATTCGCATTTGCAATGACATTTTTGGTCAATTCAACCTGACTTCCTTCGCCAAGAAAAAAACCAATGGACTCGAAAGTATCTGGACCTATCTCATTGTCAGTGTTATGGTTATAAACCACCGAAGCTCCATCTTCCACCACCACAAAAAAAAATCCACAGGCACTCTTTTTTCGATTAAATTTATGCTCCAGCCTGACATTGGTATCTCTATCAACATTTATCTCGACCATGCCAAAATTTTCGGACGGGATCTCATAAACATCGCCATCGCCCAGGCCAACAAATTCTCTATGTCCTTCGGCCATACAATGTTTCAATGCCATAGCATAGATATCATCGCCGGACACATCTTCGGGCAGGTGGGGCATAAAATTTCTAAAAAAAACCCATGGCCCGGAATTTTTGCTGGTTTTCCAGCCTTTCCAGTCAAAGCTATTCGTCAAACAAAGATTTTTCAATTCATCAAAGAATGGCATGGCCATCATTCCTCCACGGATTCGGCCAAAATCGTTCCACCAGAAACCTTTACTTTTTCCAAAATGGATGACTTGATCTCATCGGCTAAAGCCTTGTCTTCGGCCAAGGTCTGTTTTGATGCTTCCCGACCTTGTCCCACCAATTTTCCTTTGTAAGAAATCCATGCGCCTTTCTTATCCAATATGTTATACTCTAAACCCAGATCAACGATCGACCCGGTCTTGGAAATTCCTTCGTTATGCATTATGTCGAACTCGCACTCGGTAAATGGCGCTGCCACTTTGTTTTTAACAATTTTCACCCTGGTCCGACTCCCTATCACCCGGCTGCCACTGTCTTTGATCTGATTAATTCGCCTTATATCCATTCTGACCGAAGAAAAAAACTTCAGCGCTCGTCCGCCTGGTGTGGTCTCTGGACTGCCAAACATAACTCCAATTTTTTCGCGTATCTGATTGGTAAATACACAGATACATTGCGTCCGGCTCACCGCCGATGTCAACTTGCGCATGGCTTGACTCATCATCCTCGCCTGTAAGCCTATGGTGGCATCGCCAATCTGTCCCTCCAATTCGGCCTTCGAAATCAATGCCGCCACCGAATCTATTATAATCACATCGATGGCCCCAGATTTTATCAAAGTTTCGGCAATATTCAGTGCATCTTCACCATTTTCTGGCTGAGCAACCATCAAATTATCCAGATCCACACCAACAACTTTTGTGTATTTTGGATCCAAGGCATGTTCCACATCTATGAAAACGGCATTGCCACCGATCCGCTGGGCCTCGGCAATGACACTTAGGCAAAAAGTGGTCTTACCCGACGACTCCGGCCCAAATACTTCGCAGATCCTGCCTCGGGGCAATCCACCAACACCAAGAGCCAAATCCAACGACAAAGAACCGGTGGAAATCACTGACACATTCATCTTTTTGGCATCACCCATGCGCATCACCGAACCATCGCCAAATTGCTTATTGACAGCGGTTATCGCCAAATCTAATGTTTTGGGATCATGTAAAGTCTGCTTCGAAATCGCTCGCTCATCTGTAGACATGGATTCATTTCTACTTCTAGGAATGATCGTTTCAAGTTTTATTTAATTTTCGAAGATAAACCTGTTAATATAAATATAAACAAAGCTTGAGAAACAATTTTAGAGTAATAGAATTGCAGCCGATGAAATCTTCAAATGGTTCAGCATTAATCGAATGCATATTGGGTATATCTATTTTTGCCCTTTCCGTTACCATGTTGTCCCAGAGTTTCATAACTGGCATGGTCATTAAAAAGAGATCCCGAGGCGCCAATTCCAACGACATGGCCAATACTATGTTTATAATCAACTCTGTTCTGAAAAAGGGCTACGACATAGCAACTTCCGCCACCGGAGAATCGCCCGTAGAAGTGGCTCTGCCCAGTTGGGACGGCACATCGGCCAAGGGTTCGATCAAAATATTGAAAAAAACCCAGATCAAGGGAAAATGTTTAGCCAGCGCCAACAATGCATCCAGCGGCAATGCGTCACTGCAGGAAAAAAACATCGAAGGCCTGTGGAAATTGGAAATTGCCGTAAAACCAGGGGAAAATAGTGAAGAAAAAACCTATGAAATTTATAGATACTTGCCAAAACCAACGGCCACCGGACCTGCCGAAACCACTGCCGCAGGTAAATCTACTGACCAAGCCGCTAAGCCAACCAATTAATTTTCCAAAAAATCATCCAATCGCTTCCTATTTTGCCCATGGCTTCTCTGATAATTTATTGCCATATTTTTCCATGAAATCCATGGCATTGTCGAAATTATTTTGGCATCCTGTGCCTCAACAATGGGTAGAAACAGTGGCATTAGAATTTTCATTGCCATAGCTAACTCCTTGACCTAGGAACATTTATAACTCTGGCCATACCTACCTATGTATATTTTTGATGATGAAATTTTTCCATTTTTCTTGAAAATTTTCCACTTATAGCCCTTGGGATCATATTGCCAGCATCTGCCAATTGCCCTGGCCAAATATGGCAAATCCCCCCTTATTAATCGCGATATTTAATTCAATCCATGGCCATAAATTCATGTCCATTTGACCAAAAGGGTAGTGGAATTTTTCCATTTTCCGAAATTCTTACACTTTAAAATCTTGGCTATCGACCTAAATCAATGCCATCGAATTTTTATATCTACCCATCCATGATGTTTCAAAATTTTCTTCGAGGGCTTCCCTTTGCATTTTGCCAAAATAATGGAATTTTTTCACACCTTACATCGCCAATCAGCAAACCAATGACATTTCCCAATTGATGGAAATTTTCTACCCATTAAGATTTTTTTCAGCTTCAAAGTGTAATAATTCTCTTTTTTATATTAAATTAGTGGACTTTTTCCATTAATCAAAAATTTTCCATCACTAAATCAAAGTCTATTTCGAAAAGAGTATCCCCTACCCTCCATTAGCCCAAGTGGAATTTTTCCACTCGTCGAAATTTTTCCACTCATTTTTTCCAATGCCTTTAATGGCTCATTTGTGACCAATTTGACAAAGCAATATGGCCTTGGACTGATTATTGGGCTGGCTCCACGGCATGGACCTGAAGAAAATTACCACGGACAATGTTGACGAACCATGAATGACGCAAAAGGCACATGAAAAAAGAGCGCACCGATAATAGCGCGCTCCGTCGAGGATGACCTATGGAACCATTATGCCCCTAGGATTGATCTCGCTTCTTTATTTTTTCTTGGCATTAGATTTTGATGGGCCTTTTTTCTTATTTTTTTTCTTATCTTTGCCTTTAGGTTTTTTAAACCTTTTTGAAACCTTACTTGTTCCTTTATTTTGCGTTATCGTCGGGCGATTAGTAATTTGGCCTGAGCTTGACCTTCTCTGGTTTTTGGATGATGCCGATTTCGTTTTCGGCTGATTTTTATTTTTGACCGGTGCCGATGCATTTGACACTGAAGACGACATGATTGAAGATGTCCCGCTTGACGTAGCGCTACTGAAAATCGAAGGTGCCGATGACTGTGGTGCTGGTTCGGTTTTTGATTGCGGCAGCGGCGTCTCATTCCCCTCATTTTCACTCATCTCATCCG
>JAIRTH010000023.1 GCA_031255005.1 Puniceicoccales bacterium
CAATAGAATTAAAAGATACATTAAATCTACCGGTCACAGATTTTCCAATGAAAGCAGATCTCACGAAACGGGAACCTGCAAGGATAGTCCATTGGCAAAATATAGATTTATATAACGAAATTCAAAACAAAAATGCCCAGGGTCAATCGTTCATCCTCCATGATGGCCCACCTTTCACCAACGGCGATGTGCATATAGGTACAGCACTGAATAAAGTACTAAAGGATATCATCTTGCGTTACAAGTCTATGAATGGATTCAAAACTCCCTATATCCCTGGCTGGGATTGTCATGGACTGCCCATCGAGCATAAAGTCAGCAAAATTTTAAAGGATGAAAATCGCAATCTCGATACCATACACCTTCGCCAGGAATGCACAAACTTTTCTAAGTCGTTTATAGAGAAGCAGCGTAGGCAATTCATCCGCCTCGGCATATTGGCCGATTGGGCAAAGGAATACAAAACCATGGATCCGGAATATGAAGCCGTCGTCCTAAATTGCTTCGCTGATTTCGTCGAAAATGGCCTGGTATATAGAAAAAAGAAACCGGTATATTGGTCCATCCCCTGCAAAACTGCCCTGGCTGAAGCTGAAATAGAATACAAAGAACATAGAAGCCCTTCCATCTATGTTAAATTCAAAATCAATGATGAATGGTCCGGAAGACTAGAACTTCCAAGTGACTCACACTTAGTGATTTGGACAACAACCCCATGGACAATACCGTCTAATCTGGCCATAGCTGTACACCCAAATCTCAACTACATAGCCCTGGACCAAAATGGCGAAACATTGATAATTGCAGAAAAATTAGTCGATCAATTCACCACGGCCTGCAACATAAAAAATTTCAAAAAAATAGCCACATTGACAGGTAGTTCCATCGAAGGCATGGTAACAAAACATCCTCTAATAGAAAGAGATAGCAAAGTAATTTTGGCAGACTATGTCAAGGATGATGCCGGAACAGGCTGTGTGCACACAGCGCCAGGTCATGGCCTAGAAGACTATATAATTGGACTAAAATACGGCCTAGACGCCTATAGTCCACTGAATGATAGCGGTTGCTATATGGATGATGGTCAAGTCCCATCAGATCTTGTGGGCCTAAGCGTCCTGGATGTCAACGGCAAATGTCATGCCAACGATGCTGTCATTGAAAAACTCAAAGTCAACGGCACACTGATTGGATTACACACCATCGAACACCAATATCCCTATTGTTGGCGATCCAAAACTCCGGTAATATTCAGAGCCATGGACCAATGGTTCATCGAAGTGGATGGCCAACTGAGAAAAATGGCATTGAAGGCCATAAAAACAGTAAAATGGGTGCCAGGCTATGGCGAAAACCGAATCATCGGTGCAGTTACATCCAGACCAGATTGGTGCATAAGTCGCCAAAGAGCCTGGGGAATTCCTCTGCCTGTGTTTTTTGATGAAGACGGCAACTCGTTATTAGATGCTAATTTAGTGCGAGAAATTGCAAAAAAAATATCCAAGTATGGATCAGATTTTTGGTTCAAGTCATCCGTCGAAGAAATCCTTTCGGATCTAGAGCTACCAAGCCAATGGCAAGGAAAATCATTGTTCAAAGGCACTGACACCTTGGATGTCTGGATAGATTCTGGACTAAGCCATACCGCTGCACTTCACAACCGAAACAGCCTTTCCTTTCCGTCCGATATGTACTTAGAAGGCAGCGATCAACATCGCGGCTGGTTCCAATCTTCACTGCTAACCAGCGTGGTCGTCCATGACGGTCGCGCCCCATATAAAGAAGTTCTAACCCATGGGTTTGTGGTCGGCGAAGATAAGAAAAAAATCTCCAAAAGTGACGGCAAACCCCAAACCGCCGATGATTATGTAAATAGATTTGGCACAGATATTCTGCGATTATGGATTGCCTCCGAAGACTTTAGAGACGATGTACCTCTATCGGACGACATTTTTACCCACGTGGTCAACAGCTATAGGTCCATTAGAAACACCCTGCGATTCCAAATCGGCAATCTCTACGATTTTGACGTATCAAAACATTCTGTAGCTCAAAAAGATATGACACCAATTGACAAATGGATTCTGCACAAAACTAAAATACTAGTAGAGCAATGTACCGAATATTACAATAGCTACGAGTTTCACAAAGTCTACCAGCTGATCAACAAATTCTGCTCGGTGGAATTGTCGGCCAAGTATCACGACATACTAAAAGATAGGCTCTATACTCACGGCCCAAATTGGTCCACCAGAAGATCTTCTCAAACAGCAATTCATCTAGTCCTAAATTCGTTATTGAAATTATTGGCCCCTATTCTTATGTTTACCACCGACGAAGCTTTTAGTTTTATGACCAGTAATCGCGAAATTTCTAACGCATCCATACACCTAGAAAATTGGCCCAACTGCGAAGATTGGATCGATTTTTCCGAGGAAGCTTCCGAAATCGATGACCTGATGCAAATCCGAACGAAAGTCAACGAACAACTCGAATTCCTTCGAAAAGAAAAAAAAATTGGCCAGTCCCTAGATGCCAAAGTTACAATACACTGCGATGGTTGGAATTTCAAATTACTCAAAAAACATAGCGATGACTTGGAAGAATGTTTCATTGTTTCGGAAGTATATGTCAATCAAAGCGATGTATTTTCTATAAAAGTCGAACCAAGCCAACTCCAAAGATGTCCAAGAAGTTGGAGAAGAGTGGCGAAATTGGTGGATGCAGGCAAGTTTGGCCAAACATCCGAACGCTGCCTGAAAGCACTCAAGGACAAATACCCCGAAGAATTTTAATCAATAATTCATCATCATGGCTAATAAAAAATTTTCACAGAAAAAATCCAACGGCATGAAACGCGATGCTGTCCTTGAAATGGTTAAGAAACGACGCAGTTCTTTAACTAAACATGACAATCGCAGCTCCAATTACTTTTCAATGGACGATGTACTGGAAGTTTTGCGCACTAGATCCGAAGAAGGTCCAGATGCATCCAAAAGTATAAAAATACAAAACAAACAGAAAATTGTTGAAAAAATTCGCAAGGAAAATAAAAATACCATGGTGGCAGCTGCCGGCATCGCCGATATACTAGGATTTAATCCTTCCATGCAAAAAAGCAAAGAGGAGGATAGAAAAATCAAAGATGTGGCAGCAAATCTAAAGGTATATTATGATAACCTATTGACACTGAGAGAGATAGTGCAGCATAGATTAAACGATGAAACGGTCCCGAAGCAATTATTGCATAAAAAAAATGATTTTGACCCAGAATTCGCACTCACTATGCTGCCATCCGGCCTCGAAGCTCTGCATGAAATCGACGAAGCACTGGGTAGAATAGAAAATAATACCTTTGGAATTTGTGAAATAACCGGAGAATCCATATCCAAGGAAAGATTAATGGTCTTTCCATTCACAAGATATTCCGTCGCAGGCAAAAAAGAACATGAACAACAGCTCGCCATTAAAGAAAAGGCCCAGCCCAGCGGCGCCTTCGCAGAAGATATCGACAGTGGATTTGGCCTCTATGATGACGAAATCTCCGAAGAATAATTTCCGCAGATTTTGGACGATACTGGTCACATTGGTCACCCTGGATCAAATAAGTAAATATATCACAAGGGCTGGCGGCCATATGTTTCCTATAACCATCCTAGACAATTGGATATATATCAGGCCATCTTTTAATACAGGTGCAGCCTGGGGAATATTTAGCCGAAATGCCCATGCCCTCGGCCTTCTCGGATGTCTAGCATTGGCAGCTATTTTCTTGTATAGGAAAAAGTTAGAAATAATTACCTATCAATGCACCTTCGGCAGCATATGTGGCGGCATCGTCGGCAACATCATCGACAGATTGATATTTGGATGTGTCACAGATTTCATCGACATAAATCTGCAAGTATATAGATGGCCAACGTTCAACATAGCAGATAGCGCCATATGTTTGGGCGTGACTTACTATATACTTGGCACATCCCTAATCAGACCTGCTAACCATCGTCAATAAACCATCACTCAATTTGTAAGTTGCATCCGTCATCTTCGCAAACCCATCATTATGGGTGACCAATACCAATGAAATTCTGTCCGAACAGCATAGATCCAAAATCATTTTCATCACCGAAACGCCGGTTTTTTCATCCAGATTCCCTGTCGGCTCATCGGCCACAATCACCGCCGGGCTGTTTATCACCGCTCTGGCTATGGCAACCCGTTGGCGCTCACCACCGGATAACAAATTCGGCAACCCATCACCCTTATGCTCCAATCCAAGCAACTTTAATAACTCCTTAGCTCGGCACTTTGCGTTCTGCATATCTTTCTTAGCCAACATCGAAGGCAATAATACATTGGACAACACGCTGATTTCGTTGATCAAACAAAAATCCTGAAATATGAATCCAATGAATTCCGAACGCAGAATGGCTAACTTGTTGTCCGATAAATGGTTTATGTTCAATCCATCCCAAATCACATCGCCCTGATCTGGTCTATCTAACCCTGCAATTAAACTTAACAACGTGGTCTTGCCACAACCAGATTCGCCAACAATACTCAGACTTCTGCCGCGTAACACATTGAAGCTCACACACTTAAGAACCGAAACCCGCTCAGCCTTCGTCCTAAAATGCTTAGAAATGGAACTCACTTCTACTATGCTACCGCAGTCCGCCATGTCACCATAGTCTCCATCGATTAAAAATCATCCATCAATGATGCCGTTCACCTTTCCAAAGGGTAAACTCTCCGGCCGAATCGAATAGACTACGGACCATACAATTAGATCTCGTCGCCCTCAATGCGCTCACATAGCCGCCCATCGGATCGTATTTCGCAAAATCAAAACTCGGCATATTTTTTAATGGCCCAGGCCTGGTCTGTAAAAAAGCAGTCCGCCGGGAACTCAAAACCTTAACTCCTTCATTATCAATCGAATCGACAACATCAGCACCTCTTGTCATGGCAAAAAAATTACCCATACCCTTGGAACATACTATGGTGTCATAGTCCTTATTTATCTCCAAAGCGAAAGCTAAACTAGTATATGAAAAAGTACTAACCCCTTCCATAAGAGAAACATAGGATCTTAAAAACAGCATAGCTATGCGGATTCCCATTACTCTGCCAGGCCCTTCGCAAAAAACCATCTTAGTGAAAGAATACTTGTTCAGCACAGCTCTCAAAAAGCCAAAAATCATCATTGGCTCATCACAAATAAATGAATCAACAACCTGCCATTCAACCACTACGAAAACAAAACTTTTTTGTGTCGCTGTGTCTATTACTAAATAAGCATCTTCGGTAGCCATGGCCCATCCTTAGGGAATAAATCAAAAATTACTATCGAAAAATTTTGAAATTTTTACCAAAAAAATTATATTTAGCTGCCATGGGGTTTGGTAAAACAGTATTGATCTGCAAAGACTTCTGGCCAGATACTCAGGCCACAAGCCAATTATTTTCTGATCTGATTTATCATCTCACCGAAAAAGGCCATGACATTTCCGTAATATGCGGCCATCCACTGGCTTCAGAACACAAATTTGGCGCAATTCCTCCCCTCGGAAAAGTAAAAATAACCCGCATCGGCCCAAAGAAACCTTCGAAAAAAAATATACTATGCAGGCTGTACCACTACATTACCTTTATGCTATGTCTCAGCTCGCATATGTCTAAGTACCGCTATGGCAAGGTGATAGCACTCACAGCACCTCCATTTTTGCCGATCTGGATCTATCTATTACAAAAACTATTCAAATTCAACTATAATCTATTCATCCTCGATCTATACCCAGAAATACTCATGGAAGCAAAATTTTTCAAACCAAATGCTCTGGAAATAAAGTTATGGAAAGCGTTGAATAGGAAGGCGTTCCGCCGAGCAGACAAGATTTTTGTTCTGGGCCGAGATATGAAAAACCTATTGAAAACATCCTATGGCCTAAAGGAAACCGTCCATTATTTTCCCCACTGGAGCCAAATCGATGGAAGATTGATAAAATTTGAAGATAGCCACCTGACCCATAGATTAAATCTTCAATCGAAATTCGTGGTTCAGTATTCTGGCAACATGGGATTGCTACATGACATAGATTCATTTGTACTTGTGGCTAAAAGACTTACAGATTATAAAAATATTCACTTTTTGTTCATAGGCAACGGGAAAAGACAAAAAAGGGCAAAAAAACTATCCGCCCAAATGAAAAATATAACCTGGCTGCCCAAGCAACCAAAAACTGACCTCGCCGAAGTACTCGCTGCCTGCCATATCGGCCTGATTTCACTTAGAGAAAACATGCTTGGCTATGCTGTACCAAGTAAATTATACGGCATAATGGCTTCGGAACGAGCTGTAATTGCAATGGTACCAAAAGGTTCTGAAACCGAACTAGCTATCACAGAAAGCCATTGTGGTATAGTCACGTCCGGAATTCAAGACACCACTTCAGCAATCTTGGAATTATATTATAATAGAAAAAAACTAGCCCAACTGGCAACCAATGGCTATCAGGAATTTTTGAAAAAATATACGCTGGCCAAAGCAATTTCCAAATACGAACAACTATGCCAAGGCCATTGACAAATTTTATTCATGTCAATGGCTATACCATCATATTGACCCTATGGTTTGGCGCAGAAGCCTTTGTGATTCAAGAGCTTACCATTTCGTCGCCCCATAACAATATCATAAATTCTTTGGGCATAAAATCTCTCCGGGCCCTCATTGATTTTTCCTTTGCATACTTTTTAATTGCGACATTACAACGCAAATACCAAATGCTGCTGTATAATCTCTTCGAATTTATACTATCGCTCACATTTCTTACCTATTACCGCTACTTCAAAGTCCCCATATCTTTGGATGTAATAGCCACACAATTCCATGAATTTATGGCCATAGCAAACATCGCCATCCCATTGATCAGCCCAACGGCGACATCGATGCTACTTCTATCATTGATCATAAAAACCATAATAATCAACAAATTACAAACCTACAGTTGCAAAACTAGATATTTATATAGATCCTTTCATATACTTTTGGCATTGATTTTTTGGCAACTCCTAGTCGCCATATCATATAATGCGGTCACCTGCAATAGCTACCATCCGTCATACATACGCCAAAGGCTACTCGAAGCCTATGGTTATCTGAATACCTTTACCATCGAAATCATATACAATTGCAAATATAAATGGCCCACCTTTGCTTTGGCTAAAAAATTATACGATAATCGCAAAAATAATCTCATATTAAACCTGCCGCTAAAGCCATTTAGAAATATCATCGTGGTGCAGGTCGAAAGCCTGGATCATTCGGTGTTAGATCTGAAATTGAATGACAAAGAGGTAACTCCTTTTTTGAATTTTCTTAAAAAATCTGCCATGGTCAAAAAAGTTTTCCATAAATCAATTTATTGCTCTGCAAATGCGGACTACAGCGTCCTAACGGGAGCTAAATATCCTGGCCTTTGTCCCTATGCATTTTCCAAAAATAGTTACTTTTCCTCACTGGAAACACTGCCGAAGAAGCTAATAAAATTCAAATCAACCTCCTATCACGGATGCCATGGCGATTTTTATTCCAGAAAAATTTCCTACTCTAGTATGGGATTTCGGGAAATCTATTTTTTAGAAGATCTTGAACCACTTGGACTTAAGAAAAAAATCATGGGTGTAAGGGACGGCGACCTATTTAATTTTGCGGTGAATCGATTGAATGACAATAAAAATGATAAAAATTTTATATTTATAATAACACTTACTAGTCACTGCCATTTCCATATGACACCAACAAAAAATATATACCCCGATGGCACAGACGAGGTTTTATGGAAAAAATATATCAACAGCATAAACTATGTCGATCAATGCTTTTTGGATTTATATAATAAAATTCCTGAAGATACTGTGATTGTTCTCTATGGTGACCATATTTCTCATATGGACTATGAAGGCGCCGGTAAGCTTGAAGTTCCATTAATGATCTTTCAGAAAGGCAACGATATTCATGATGGAACCATTTCAAAAACAACCCATGGCGATCTAAAATTGCATGATATTCATTGGTTAATCTGTAGCATTGTCGAGAAAAGTTCAACTAGCATATCCATAAAATAATGCCCAAAAGCCAGATGTATGGATTAGAGATCATAGGTTCATAAAAATCTGTCAAATAATATCTAATAAGGCATCTAAAAATCACCACAAATCATAGATTACATAGGCCATTGCCATCAAAATTTTGACACCGGGCATAAATTTTACATAATATTTTTGGGAATATTAACACTATGAATGAAAAATTATTAAATATAAGAAACTCAACTATTAATAATAACAATAATAATATAACTAAAAAACAAAAAAGATCATCTCTGATCAAAATGTTCGTTTTGGTGATATCATTAGGAAATGCTATTTCAAATTCCTCAGGCGAACCTGACAAAAAGCTAGAGCAATTAAAAGCAAAAGGCTACAGATATAAAGGAAATATAACTCCCATAAGTCATTGCAATCCATCAACTCCAATAGCACCTGAGGCTCAAAAAAGACTGGAAACGTTCATGCCAGATCTATCATTGGATGGCGGCCTATTGTATATTAAAGAATTTTTGGCAGAAGGAGGTCTAGGAAAAACATACAAAGGTGTCGTAACCGATTCCAACAATGAAATTACTAAAAATGTTATAATAAAAACGCTAAAGCTTAAAAATGTGGGCCGAAAGAAAAATGTGCCCACAATTAAACATCTTGAAAGAGAAATAAATGCATCCAGCCAATTGATACACACACTGAAAAAATACATATCGACACCAGAAATAGATTTTGCAAAATTTCAAGGAGCCAGTGGCATAGTATCAATAATAGGATATCGTGGATGCGAATTAATACAACCAGAAATTGATGGCTATGATCTATCAAAAATATATGAAAAAGGTTTCGAAAGCAAACTTCTGCCACCCTATGATGCACCCTTTGGATACCATCAAGATACGTCCGAAGCCCTTAGATTATCACTAGGATTTATCAGCATATTAATGGCCATTCACAATGCCGGATTTATACATAATGACATAAAACTAGAAAATATTATGCTAAAGAAAAGCGAAGACGGAAGTTATGATCCGGCAATAATAGATCTGGGAGGCCTGGTGGCCATAGGTCAAAGATCTATCATAAAATCATCCAACGGTGGTCCAGAAAGGATAAACATTGAATCAAAACAGCGCCTATTATCAAAGCTAAGCAATAATCTAGCTATCATGGAAAAAAAGATAGAAACCGTTGAAGACCATATAACCAATATAAATAACGCCA